>JBAIXJ010000030.1:0-24405 GCA_037916645.1 Opitutales bacterium
CGCCTAACGGGCTTGCAGGCGGCGGCGCCCCCCGCCAGCGTCGGGGCCTCGCATGGTGTATCCCGAACCTCCCGCCATCCTCAAGGGGCGCGATCTGCGGCCCGCGGACCTCGACACCGACCTGCCTGGCGCGCTCCTCCGCACCTATGCCTGGATGGTCACCGCCCGCACGGCCGACAACCGCATCCTCGAGCTGTTCCGGCAGGGCCTGATCCGCGGCACCGTGACCGGCGGCCAGGGCAACGAGGGCCTGTGCGTCCCGCTCGCCCTGCTGGCGGACAAGGCGGTCGACGTCATCTCCATCAGCCATCGCGGCCTGGGCGCGCACCTGATCTGGAGCGGCCACCTCGTCGACCACCTCAACCAGTACTTCGCCAACGCCGCCAGCCCCACCAAGGCGCGCGAGGGCAATGTGCACCACGGCGATCCGAAGAATCGCTCGCTGCCGATGATCAGCCACCTCGGCACCATGGGCTCCAACGTCGTCGGCGCCCTCGACTCCCAGCGCCGCCTCGGCCGGCCCGCCCTGGGCTTCACCTTCATCGGCGACGGCTCGAGCAGCAAGGGCGACGTCCATGAAACCCTGAACCTCGCGTCGCTGCTGGGCCTGCCGGTCCTGTTCGTGATCGAAAACAACCACTACGCGTACTCGACGCCGGAGAGCGAACAGTACGCCGCCGGGGTGAAGCTCTGGCAGCGCGCCGCCGGCTACGGCATCGAGGGCCGCGCGCTCGACGCCACGGTGGACGTCGCCGCCACGCTCCGCGCCCTGTCGGCCGCGATCGAGGAGGTCCGGCGGACGAACCGCCCGCTCCTGCTCGAGGTCCAGACGCTGCGGCTGCGCGGCCACGCGGCCTACGACACCTGCGACTACCTCAAGCCGGGCGAATCCGACGCGTTCTTCGCGGCCGACCCGCTGCCCAAGCTGCGCGCGCGGCTCGTCGCCGACGGCCAAGCCGCACGCATCGATGCGATCGACGCCGACATCGCCCGATGGGTCGAAGACTGCATCAAGGTTTCCATCGCCGTGCCGCGCCCCGATCCGGCGGGCATGGCGGCGGACCTGTTCGCGCCGATGACACCGCCGATTCCGTGGATTCCGGCGATCGATTCAGAGGTCAGGGGTCAGAGGTCAGAAGTCAGCGGGACGAACCCTGAACCCAAGGCCCAAGGCTCGGAACCCAAGACCGAACAATTGACGATGGCGCAGGCGCTCAACCGGGCCCTGCGCAAGATCCTCGCCGAACGGAAGGAGTCGCTCGTCCTCGGCCAGGACATCGCCACCTACGGCGGGGCGTTCAAGGTTACGGAGGACCTGCTGAAGGACTTCGGCCGGCCGCGCGTGTTCAACACCCCGCTCGCCGAGAGCAGCAGCACCGGCTACGCGATCGGCCTGGCGCTGAACGGCCACCGCCCGATCGAGGAGTTCCAGTTCGCCGATTTCTCGACCGAGGCGACCACCCAGATCGTCCTCAACGCCGGCACGATGCATTTCCGCTCCGGCGCCAAGGTGCCGCTGGTGCTGCGCCTGCCCTGCGGCGGCGGCCTCACCTTCGGCTCGTTCCATTCCCAGGAGCTCGAGTCGTTCTACCTCGCGATCCCCGGCCTGAAGGCCCTCTATCCGAGCAACCCCCAGGACGCCTTCAATGCCCTGCTCGCCGCCTACGAGGACGACAACCCGGTCCTGCTGCTCGAGCACAAGGGCCTCTACCGCCGCGGCAAGTTCCCCGTCACGTGGGACCCGGACTACCGCGCGATCTGGCACCCGAAGCGCGTCCGCGCCGGGACCTTCGCCACGTTCGTGACCTACGGCGAGATGGTCCACCTGGCGGCCGACGTGTGCGATTACTTCGCGACGGAATACGAGCGCGAATTTGAGCTGTGGGACCTGCGCTGCCTGTCGCCGCTCGACCTCGACCCGATCCGCGAGTCGCTCGCGCACACCCACCGCCTGATCGTGTTGCACGAGGGCCGGCGCACCCACGGCTTCGGCGCCGAACTGGTCGCGCGCCTCACCGAGGAGTTCTTCTTTTCGTTCGAGGCTCCGCCCCTGCGCCTCGGCGCCCTCGATCTCCCGGTGCCCTTCGCCCCGGAGCTGGAGACCGTGTTCCGGCCGACCAAGGACAAGGTCACCGACGCGATCGCCGCGTGGCTGGGATGAGCGGGCCGCTGATTTCGGGGTGGCGGAGACCGCCGGTTGTCTGTTTGCTGGGCGCCACGTGAAACCCACCCGACCTCGTGCGCGCGTCCGTTCCGGCAGCCGGGATCAGCTCGCCGGTGTTCCCCGCGCCCGCTGGGCCCGCATCCGGCTCTTCGCGATGGATGTCGACGGCGTCCTGACCGACGGCACGGTGACGATTTCATCCGACGGCACCGAAGCGAAGGCGTTCTCGATCCTGGACGGGCTGGGCCTCGTGCGCTGCCGCGCAGCGGGCATCGTCCTGGCGTGGATCTCCGGCCGGGCCTCGCCGGCGACGGCGGCCCGCGCGGCCGAATTGCAGATTCCGCACGTCATCCAGGGCTGCACCGACAAGCTCGCGGCGCTGCAGCGCCTGGCCCGGCAGCTCGGCCTGGAGGCGGCCCAGGTCTGCTACATGGGCGACGATGACGTGGATGTGCCTGCCCTTGCCTGGGCCGGGATCGGCGTCGCGGTCCCGGGCGCGAGGCCGACGGCGCTGGGCGCCGCCACCGCGGTCACGTTGCGCCCCGGCGGGCGCGGCGCCGTGCGCGAGGTGGCTGAACAGATCCTGCGCGCGGCAGTCTAGCCTCCTCTCGTGCGACCCGTCCGCCTCATCCTGTGGATCCTGCTCGGGACCGGCCTCGCGCCGGGAGCGGCCGTCGGGCGGGGCGCGGACAACCAGACGCCCGCCTTCGGGGCCGGCGCGCCGGTGCTCAACTTCCGGGTGACCACGTTCACCAAGGAGGGCTACCGCTCCTGGCTGCTCAGCGGCTCCGAAGGTGTCTACGTCAACCCGAACCGCCTGGACGTCACCGACCTGAATCTCACCGTCTTCGTCGGCGATCCGTCGAACCGCGTCGACTCGATCTTCCTCAGTCCCGCCGCGACCGCGTTCATCAACGCCCGCCAGGTGCGCGGCGCCGGGTCGCTCCGGCTCATCACGGACGATTTCGAGGCGACGGGGGAGGACTGGTTTTACGACCACGCGGCGAAAAAGATTTCCATCCGGAAAAACGTCCGGGTAGTTTTCCACGCCCAACTGGAGAGCATCCTCCGATGACGACTCCGCTCCGCCCGCTCCTGCTCCTGCTCTGCGTGTCCGGCCCGCTCCTGCGCGCGGCGGCCCCGTCTGCCGCCGATACCGTCGTCGAGGCGCGGTCGTTCGAAAGCCAGAGTTCCGACACCCAGACCGTGAGCGTCTTCACCGGCAACGTGACCGTCACCGGCAACGACATCCGCATCACCTGCGACCGGCTGGAGGTCGTGTCCCTGCGGAGCGGCGACAAGGCGGACATGATCGGCAAACAGGAGCGCTTCAAGTCGCTCGTCGCGACGGGCAACGTGCGGATCGTCCAGGGGGACCGGGAGGCCACCTGCGAACGCGCGGAGGTGCTTCCGGGCGAGGACAAGATCACCCTGACCGGCCGGCCGATGGTCGTCGACCACGGCAACAATTCCACCGCCACCGGGGAGCCGCTCGTGCTGCACCGGGGCCAGCGACGGGTCGACGGCACCAATGTCCGCATCACGCTCCCGCCGATGAAGGACCTGGGCTTCGACAAGGGCCAGCCGCCGCCGGCGCCGCCCGCCGAGTCGCCCGCCCAACCCTGAGCATGGCCCCCGCCCCCAGCTCCCCTTCGCCCGCGCCGGCCGCCGGGGCCGCAGCGGCCAACGACGTTTCCATCCGCACGGAGGATCTCGTCAAGGTCTTTGGCCAGCGCGCGGTGGTCAACGGCGTCGACCTGCGCGTGGACGCCGGGGAGGTCGTCGGTCTGCTCGGCCGCAATGGCGCGGGCAAGACCACCACGTTCTACATGATCGTCGGGCTGGTCCCGGTCACGCGGGGTCGGGTCCTCATCAACGGCGTCGACGCCACGCGGCTGCGCATGCACCGGCGGGCGCGCCTCGGCGTCGGCTATCTGCCGCAGGAGGCGTCGGTGTTCCGCCAGCTCACCGTCGAGGAGAACATCCTCGCGATCGTCGAGACGCTGGGGGTGCCGCGCCGGGAGCGGGCGGCGCGGGTGCGCCGCCACCTCGACGACCTGGGCCTCGCCCCGCTGGCGAAACAGAAGGCCTACACGCTCTCCGGCGGCGAACGCCGGCGGCTCGAGATCGCCCGCGCCCTCGTGACCACGCCGAAGTTCCTGCTCATGGACGAGCCCTTCAGCGGTGTCGACCCCATCTCGGTCGCCGACGTCCAGCGCATCGTCCTGCAGCTGAAGGAGCGCGGCATCGGCGTGCTCATCACCGACCACAACGTGCGCGAGACCCTCAACATCGTCGACCGCGGCTACATCATCCACGAGGGCCGGGTCATCGCGGAGGGCGGGCGGGACTACCTCATCAACGACGCGAAGGCCCGCGAATTCTACCTGGGCAAGGACTTCAACCTCTAGGCTGGCGCCGGCGCCGCCCCTCCGCCAATCTTTCCCGGCATCCGCCCGCCCCGTTCGATCCGCTCCGCCATGCCCAAAGCCATCCACGGCATCTCCGTCGCCCATTTCTTTGAAACGTACGGCCGCCGGCTCCGGCTCGAGCTGATCACCGGCCGCGAGGGCATGCACCGCCTCATCCGCGAGCCCGCGATCAACCGGCCGGCCCTCGCCCTGACCGGGTTCTTCAAGTATTTCGCCAACAAACGCATCCAGGTGCTGGGCGCGGCCGAGATGACCTTCCTCCGCACGCTCCCGCCTGCCACGCAGCGCGAGGTGCTCAACGGCATGGTCGACCGCCACGTGCCGTGCCTCGTGCTCACCCGCAACTACACCGTGCCCAAGGCGATGCTCGAGGTCGCCGGGGAGCGGCACCTGCCGGTGTTTCGCACGCCGATGATCACGATGAATTTCGTGAACACGGCCACGCTCTGCGTCGACAACGAGTTCGCGCCGTCGACCATGGAGCAGGGCACCACGGTCGACATCAAGGGCGTCGGCGTGATCATCCGCGGCGACAGCGGCGTCGGCAAATCCGAGTGCGCCCTCGCCCTGGTCGAGCGCGGCCACAGCCTGGTCTCCGACGACATCACGGCGATCAAGCTGCTGGACGAACGGGAGCTCATGGCCAGCAGCCGCCCGCTGACCCGCGGCTACATGGAGTGCCGGGGCATCGGCATCATCAACATCGCCGAGATGTTCGGCATCAAGAGCGTGCGGCTCGAGAAACGCATCGACATGGTGGTGTCGCTGCGCGAGTGGACGCCCGACGCCGTCGAGGAGCGCACCGGCCTCGAGGAAAACTACTACGAGATCCTCGGGATCAAGCTGCCGCACATCGAGCTGTTCGTCCGGCCGGGCCGCGACATCGCCCGCCTCGTCGAGGTGGCCGCCATGGTGCAGGCGCTCAAGCGCATCGGCCACGATCCGGCCAAGGATTTCAACGAGCGCCTGATCGCGCAGATGGCCGCCGAACCGGAACCGCTGAAGAAGCGGCCCCTCAAGCTGTCCGAGCCCCCGTTTTCGCGCGAGGAGCGCGGGCGCGGCTCGGTCTTGTGACCGTCCCTTCCCCTCCTCCACCCCGACCATGCCCGCACCCCGCCCCGACGGCCGCCAGGCCGACCAGCTCCGCCCCGTGGTCTTCGAGCCGGGTCCCGCGCCCTACGCGGCCGGCTCGGTGCTGGTCAAATTCGGCTCCACCCAGGTGATCTGCGCCGCCACGATCGAGACCCGGGTGCCGGTCTGGATGAAGCAGCAGGGCGTGACGGGCGGCTGGCTCACCGCCGAGTACTCGATGCTGCCCTACAGCACCCTGGAGCGGAAGCCCCGGGACATCAGCCGCGGCCGGCTCGACGGCCGGACGGTCGAGATCCAGCGGCTGATCGGCCGGTCGCTCCGCGCCGTGACCGACCTGCAGAAGCTCGGCGAGAACACCCTGTGGATCGACTGCGACGTACTGCAGGCCGACGGCGGCACGCGGACGGCCTCCATCACGGGCGCCTACCTGGCGGCACGGCTGGCCGTGCAGCGCCTGCTCGACGACCGCCGGATCGCGGAGAATCCCCTGTCCGATTCCGTGGCCGGGGTGAGCGCCGGCGTCCTGGCCGGCCAGCAGCTGCTCGACCTCTCCTATGTCGAGGACAAGGAGGCGGAGGTTGACTTCAACATCGTGATGACGGGCCGCGGCCAGTTTGTGGAGGTGCAGGGCACGGGCGAGGAGGCGACCTTCTCCAACGAGCAGCTGCAGAGCCTGCTCGCGCTCGCCGGCAAGGGCCTCAGGGAACTCGCGGCGCTCCAGACGGCGTTCCTCCTCCGCCATCTCCTGCCGCATTAGCGCGGCCCGGGAAATCGAGTGAGGCGGGCGGCGGCTACGCCGGCACCGGCACCTTCACCACCGTCTTGCGCACGAGCGCGGGTCCGTGCACGGCCAGCGAAGGCATGTGGGCGTCCGCCGGCCAGAACACGGCCGCCGAACCCGCGCCCAGGCGCAGCACGGACGCCTCCCGGGTGTCCGCGTGCCGGGTGAATTCCCGGGCCTCATCATACGGCTGCATGACGGCGAGGTTCGCGGCCGGCGCCACCTCCATGAGTTCCTCGCCGCCCACGACCACCTGCAGATCGATGAACCGGCGGTGGGTTTCAAAAAAACCGTCCGGGCGGGCTTTGGTGCGGTAGGCCATCTCGATCGCGTAGGCGCCTCCTGCGAGGTCCACGCGATGAGTGGTCCCCTCCGCCATCGCGCCGAGGCGCGTGTGGGCCGGCGTGCCCGGCGTCACCGCCTCCCGGGCGTACGCCAGCGCGGCGCGGAACTCGGCGAGCCTCGCGCATTGGGCGGCCACGACATCCAGCGGTCCGAAGAAGGCCATGCCGCATTGAACCATGATCGGGCGTCACCTCAATGCCCAAGCGCCGCGGGCGGGAAGCACCCTGCGTGCTTGAGTTGACGGCAAACCGGGACAAGCTTTGCCCTACCCTATGAGAATTCCACGCCTGTTTGGCATCCCAGCCATCCTCCTCGCCGCCGCGGCCCTCGGGTTCGGCGCCCCCAAAGCCTTCGAAGGCAAGATCACCTTTCTGATGACGACGGACAATGGCACGCTGCCGTTCACCTACTACATGAAGGGCGGCCTGGTCCGGACGGAGATGAACTCCGAGAAGGGTCAGATGGGGGTCATGCTGATGAATCCCGCCAAGCGGGAGATGACCATCCTCATGCCTCAGCAGAAGATGTACATGGTCCACCAGATGAAAGATCAGGCCAATCCCGCCGCGGGATCGCAGGGATCGGACCAGACCCCGGGCGTCGAATTTCAGCGCACCGGACAATACGAAACCATCCTGGGATACCGCTGCGAGAAGGTGATCGTGAAATCGAAGGAGGGCTCCGCCGAGATCTGGGGCACCGAGGGCTTGGGAACGTTCATGAACCCCAACGGAGCCAACCCCATGGGACGCCGGGGCGCCCCCCGCAGCGCTTGGGAAGCCGAGTTGGCCAACCGCGGCTTCTTCCCCCTCCGTGTCGTAGGACATGACAACAAGGGCAAGCAGTCCTTCAAAATGGAGGCCACGGAGATCGACAAATCGACCCCCGACGACTCGCTCTTTGTCCCGCCGCCCGATTACCGGAAATTCGAGATGCCGAGCCTGGGCGGCCTGAACCCCTTCAGTCGCTAGCCTCCGTCCGGCTGGCCCGCCGGAACGGGCGGCCGCCCGCCCGCCGCCGCCTCTTCCGACCGCCGCCGTCCGGGAACCAGCCGCCTCCGTGGCTGGCGCTGAGCCCGCGCCCGTGACCAGCGAGAACATCCGCATTTTGTCGGACCTGCACTACGGCCATCGTGCCAGCCGGGTGCGATCGCTGGCCGGGCTGCGTCCGCTGTTTGACGGGGCGGATCGGATTGTGTTCAACGGCGACAGCATTGAAACCCGGCCGGGGGGAGACCCGCGCCTGACCGCGCGCCTGCGGAACCATTTCCTTGAGTTCGTCCGCCGCGAGATCCCGCGCTGCGTGCTGCTCACCGGCAACCACGACGCCGACCTTTCCGAGCATCATCATCTGGATCTGCTGGGCGGCCTCGTGTTCGTGACCCACGGCGAGGTCCTGTTCGAGGACCTCGTGCCGTGGAGCGCCGAGCAACCCCGGATCGCCGAGCTCTACCGCCGGCAACTTGCCGCGCTCACCCCGGAGGAATACCGGGTGCTGGAGTCGCGGCTCGCCGCCTGCAAGCGCGCCTGTGCGCAGTTGCAGGTTTTGCACGATCCCCTGCCGCGCGGGCGCTGGCAGCAGACGATCCGCACCGCCCGCATCTTCTGGCCGCCCCGGCGCGCCCTGGCCATGGTGAGGGCGTGGCGGGAGCTCCCGGAACGCGTCGCGGCGGTGGTGCACGGCTACCGCCCGGCCGCGCGTTTCGCCATCGTGGGGCACACCCACCTTCCGGGCGTCTGGTTCCGCGACGGCATCGTGGTCGTCAACACCGGCTCCTTTTCCCCGCCCCTGGGCGGTTACGCGGTCGACGTCTCACCGGAACAGGTCGTCGTGCGGCGGGTGCGCCACCAGGCCGGCCGGTTCACCCTGGGGCGGGTGGTGGCCTCGTACGCCCTCGCCCCGACGCGCGATGGATCCGAGGCGTCGTCGGCCGCCGTGGCCGGATTCGCGCCCGCGCCATGAGCATGGAATTCGGATGGTGGATCCGCGACGACGACGGGCGAAAAGCGCAGGTCCGCGTCACGGTCGCCGGCGGCAACATTACCTGGAGCCGGAAACAGGGGCACCACCAGCCGTGGGAGCCCTACGGGCCCCCCACTTCGGCGGACTGGGACCACCTGCTCGCCGCGGCGGAGCGGCGGGTTCCCCGCCGCCTCCTTTCGCCGGCGCAATTCGCGGCGATCCAGCGGCTCCGCCCTCCGTCCTGACGCCTCGCGTCCGGCCGCGGTCAAGCCGGCCACTCGGCTCGCTCGACCAGGGTATTCCAGATCTTCCGAAACGAGGCGGCGTACTCCTGCGGGCGCTCCCGCACGCGCCGGCTGATCTCCCGCGGCGCCAGCCATTCCCCGCGTTCGATCTCCCCGGGATCGGGAACGACCCGCCGCGCCGTGGTCAGCCGGTAAACCCAGACAAACTCCTGCCCGGTCTCCTCGCCGGCGGAGAGCCTGAGCCAGCGCCGGGGCGGCCGGCGGACCTCGAGTCCGAGTTCCTCCTGCAGTTCCCGCATCGCGGCCGCGTCGTAATCCTCCCCGGCCCCCAGATGTCCGGACGCCGACGAATCCCAGAGGCCCGCGGCCGTATCCTTGGTCATGGAGCGCTTTTGCAGGTACAACTCGCCCGCCCGGTTGAACACCAGCACGTGCACCGCCCGGTGCCGCCATCCGCGCGCATGCACCTCCCGGCGGGGGGCTTGGCGCACCACCCGGTCATTGCCGTCGACCACATCGAAGATCTCGTCCGATCCGCGGCTTCCGTGCATCGGACCGTGTTTCGCCCGCCGCCGGACCGATGCCAAGCAAAACCGGCGGGCCCGGCCCCGGTCCGCCCCGGCGGGCGCGGCGCGCCCGGCCGTTCCCCCGCCGTCGCCGGCGGGCCTAGTTGCTGCGCACAAAGTGTCCGGCGCGGCGGCCTCTCTTTGCCGCCGCGCCGGTCCGTCCGTCAGCTTTGATCGCGCCCACCAGTTCGACGAGCACCTGCTCGCCCGCCGTCGGGAAGAGACCCATCACCTCACACATGTGGGCCAGGAGGTCGCTCGAGTCAGCACCGGCGGCTCTGCTCCGCCGTCTTCCGCGCCTCGTTCTTGGCCCACCATTCAACCGGACGGCCTGCGGCTTGCTTCCATGCGAGCGAAGCCCAGGGCAACGACAATAGCTATCGGGCTGGGAATGCATAGGGGTAATGCAGGAGCGGACGCTGGAGCGACGCTCCACCATGCTTCGAGTGGAAAATTCCATTAATGTCAATTTTCTTTTTCGCGGACCGCCACCGGCCGGCCGCGGCCTCTCGTTTTCGCGGTGCCGCGGGTGGCGGCCAGGGCAGGGGCGAATCGGGCGGCGCTCAGGGACCCCGGGGGGCCGGTCTCCGCGCATCGCCGGGGGGCGGGCGCCTCAATTGTCGCTGTTCTGCTTTTTCAAGAACGCCTGGAAGGCCCCGAACAGCTCGCGGGGGAACAGGGCTCCCACTTTCGTGAGATGGGTCAGGATCGTGGCATTGTCCGGCGACATCGCGGCGGCGCACTTCAGCAGCACAAGCAGCTCTTCGGACGACTGCGGGGCGGGGGCGATTCCGAGTGCCGGCTTGGCCGGAAAGCGGGCGAGGCGGCACCGTTTCTTGGAGGGCATTTTGGTCTCAGGTAGGAGGCTGCCCCCCAATCGCAGGAGTCGGCTTACCGGGAGGCACTCCATCCTGCGTAGCCGGCCCTGCCTTTCACAATGATGCCGCACACTCAATTTTTGGTAGGTTTTGGTTCTGGACAAGTCCCCGGCGCGGACTTCCGCCACGCCCGCCTCCCGCGCCACCTCACGCCTTATGCGGTCCTGAGGTACTTCAGAACCGCCTCCACGCCGCGCGTGTTGAGAACCTGGTCCTTCGTCAGCCATCCCTTGCGCGCGGCGATGACGCCGGCCCGGGTGTAGTCCAGTCCCTCGACGTCGTGCGCGTCAGGATTGATGACGCAGAGCACGCCCTGGTCGGCCGCTCGCCGCCAGAAACGCCAGTCCAGGTCCAGGCGCTGGGGATTGGCGTTGAGTTCGACCGCCACGCCGTTGGCGGCCGCCGCCGCCAGCACCTTGCCGACGTCGACGGCGTATCCGTCGCGCTTCAGCAGCAGGCGTCCGGTCAGATGGCCCAGCATGGTCGCACGCGGATGCTCGATCGCGCGGATGATCCGTGCCGTCATGTCGTGCTCGCTCTGCGCGAAGGCGGAGTGGACAGACACCACCACATAGTCGAGTTCGGCCAGGACGTCGTCCTTCAAGTCGAGCCGCCCGTCGGGCAGGATGTCACATTCCACGCCCGCGAGGAGCCGGGTTTGGTACCGCCCCGAGCGGTTGAGCGCGGCGATCTCGGCACACTGCCGCCGCAGCCGGGCCTCATCGAGGCCGTTGGCCTGGAAGCTGGCCTTGGAGTGGTCGGCGATGCCGAGGTACTCCCAGCCGCGCGCCTGCGCCGCGGCCGCCATCTCCGCCAGCGAGTTGTGGCCGTCGGATGCCGTCGTGTGGTTGTGAAACACCCCGCGCAGGTCCGCCGCCTCGATCAGCCGCGGCAGCTCGCCGCGCTCGGCCGCCTCGATCTCCCCCAACCCTTCGCGCAGTTCGGGCGGGATGCAATGCAGCCCGAGCGCGGCAAAAAGATCTTCCTCGGTCGCCACCTTCCCCGCCCCGCGCCGGCGCGCGGCGGCCTCCGCCGCCTTCGCTTTCACCGTCCCCTCGCCCTCCGCCGGTTCGAGTCCCCACTCGCTCAGGCTCCAGCCGCGGGCCAGCGCACGCTGGCGCATCTGGACGTTGTGATCCTTGGAGCCGGTGAAGTGGTGCAGGGCGAAGACAAACTGGGCGGGTGGGACGATGCGCAGGTCGGCCTGCAGCCCGCTCTCGAACCGCACGCTGGTCTTGGTCTCACCCCGCGCCGTCACCTCCCTGACCTCCGGCCGGGCGGTGAACCATTCGACCACCGGCGTCCCGTCATCAGCGGCGACCAGAAAATCGAGATCGCCGACCGTCTCCAGCCCGCGCCGCAGGCTGCCCGCATGCTCGGCGCGCCGCACCTGGGGCAGCGCGCGCAAGCCCTGCAGGATCGGCTCCGCCACGGCAAACGCGTCCCACCAGAGGTGGCGCCGGGCGTAGGCCTCCCGGTTGCGGATGCCGGCCAGGATCTTCTCCTGGCTCTTTTCGCCGAAGCCGTCCAAGGCCGCAACCTTTTGCTCCTCGCACGCCCGGGCCAGCTCCGCGATGGAGCTGATGCCCAGCCTGGCGTGCAGGGCCTGGATCTTGCGGGCACCCAACCCGGGAATTTCGAGCATCTCCACCAGTCCGGGCGCCACGGACGCCTTGAGCTTGTCGAAGAACTCCAGGCGTCCCGTGGCATGCAGTTCCGTGATCTTCTTCGCCAGCGCCTCGCCGATCCCTTTGATCTCCTGCAATCGTCCCTCCGCCACGACGCGGCCCAGATCCTCCTCCAACGCCTCCAGGGCCCGGGCTCCCGTGTGATAAGCCCGGATCTTGAATGGATTCTCCCCCTTCAGTTCCAGCAGCGTGCCGATCTGATTGAGGACTTCGGCGATTTCGTTTCGCGTCATCGAATTCGAGCTTTGAGCACAACCAAGTCGGCGGTAAGCTTATTCGCACCGCTCCGGTTCCGCCAGCCGCTCACAACCTGCCCTTCCCGCCATGTCCTTCGAATACCACCGCACGATTCATTTCGGCGACACCGATGCCGCGGGCGTCGTCTTTTTCGCCAACTACCTTGTCATCTGCCACGAGGCGTACGAGGAGTCCCTGGGCGCAGCCGGGGTCGACCTCCGGACGTTCTTCAGCCGGCACGGCGTGGTCGTGCCGATTGCCAAGAGTCACGCCGAGTACTTCCGGCCGTTGACCTGCGGCGACAAGGTTCGCGTCACGGTCCGGCCCGCCGCCGTGGCCCGGGACAGTTTTGCGATCGATTATGAGCTCTTCCGGCGCGGCCGACCCGACAAGCTCGCGGCCCGGGTCCATACCGAGCACGTCTGCATCGCCGCGCACAGCCGGAAGCGAAGCTCCCTGCCGCCTCCCCTCGTGCTGTGGCTCAAGCGCCACTCCGCCCGCTCCCGGAAACGCTGACTCGGGCGCAGGCCGCCAGCGTGCTCCGGCTGATTTTTCCCTGGGCATTGCGCGGCCAGCGGCGGATCCGCAGGTAACGCTTGGGTTGTTTGTGGGGTGCCAGGCGCCCGGCGATCAGCCGGCGGACGCCTTCCAGATCCGGTTCATTCCGGCCCGCCGGATAGCACGCCACGACCGTCTCGCCCCACTCGGCGTCGGGCACCGCCACGACGGCCACGTCTGCGAACGCCCCGGTCGTCCGCAGGGCCGCCTCGACCTCGGCGGGATCGACCTTCTTGCCGCCCGTGATGATCAGAGCATCCCGGCGCCCCAGCACATGAAGGCTGCCCTGCCGGTCGAATCGACCCAAGTCGTCCGTCGACCACGCGCCCTGGCCGCGCCATCCCGGGTAGTACCCGCGGAACAGTGACCCGCCGGACACCCGGATGATTCCGTCGGCATCGGTCGTGACGCGGGCATGCGCCAGCGCCGAGCCGCAACCGCCGCGCCCCGCGAGAAACTCCTCCGGCCGCAGCGCGGTCACCATTGCCGCCGTCTCCGTCGAGCCGTAGCCGGGCGCCAACGGCACGCGGGCGGCGGCGGCGCGCGCGAGCAGTTCCGGCCACGCCGGCCCGCCGCCGAGGAACACGGCGCGGAACCGCCGCAACCGCCCGGCCGCGCCCCGCCGGGCCAGCAGTCGCTGGAGTTGGGTTGGCACCAGGGATAGGAACCAGTCGCCGTCGCCGATAGCCGGCCATCGCCCCGCCTCCAGATCGCGCCAAGCCCACGGCACGTACCGGCCGCCTGTGAGGGCGCAGCGCATCCATGCCATGAGTCCGCTCACGTGGTACAGCGGCAGGACGCCGACCGCATTCATCCGTTCGACCCCAAAATGGCGGCAGCAGCCGTGCACCGCGGCCGCCAGGGTGTCCTGATCGTGCCGGGCGAGACGAATCATGCCGCTCGAGCCCCCCGTGGGCAGGCACAGCCAGCCGGCACCACGTTGGTTCCGGGTCTTGAGTCTTGGGTCTTGGGTTGGGAGCGCGACGAGCCGGGCGAACTGCTCACGCTCCGCGGCGCGCCAAGTCGGGTCGGCAACAAAAACGGTCCCGCCACCTGCCGCGGCGCGGGCGAAGGAGGAAATGAAGGCCGCGGGCGTCGCTTCCTCGACGACAATTCTCATCGCCGCGGAT
The DNA here is from genome assembly GCA_037916645.1 of Opitutales bacterium. GTDB lineage: Bacteria > Verrucomicrobiota > Verrucomicrobiia > Opitutales > Opitutaceae > Fen-1467. The sequence goes on from JBAIXJ010000030.1 coordinate 14,079, forward strand.
CTGGACCGCTTTGCCCCGAGCAACTGCGCTAGCTCAACGCGTTCCATGCCGCCTCCGGATCCAGTCTGCCAACTTCGCCGGCCGTGACAAACGGCGCCGGCGCCATGCCGTCGAATCGCGCATCTCGAAACAGGGGCAGGACTCCGAAGCCAAGGGCCCGCGCCGGCCGGCCCTCGTACTGGAACGCCACCCGGAGCGCCGCCCGACGGCCGACCGCGGTTTCCAACGCCGACGAAAACACCACGTCGGCCTCGTGCGCCGCCAGCAACGCCAGCACCTCCGCGGGTGGGCCCGCCAGCGCCGGTTTCACCACGAACACTCCGGGCCAGCCGCGTTCGAGCCACGACCGCAGGCTCGCGATTCCCGTGACCGATTCGTCCAGCGCCACCGCCGTCGGATAGTCGCGCGCCAAACCCAGCAGCAGGTCGTCGGCGCGGCGTCGCTCGTCCAAGCCAGCCGACGCCTCCGCCAGGCACGGCTGCTCGATAAACTCGATCGGCCGTTCCGCGCAACGGGTCAGCCATCGGCCGGCCTCCCGACCCGTCCATGCGCCGTTGGCATCGAGACGCAGCCGGGTCCCTTCCGGCAAACGGGCCAGGAGATCATCCAGCATCGCGAGCTCCTCCGCGCCCGCCAGCACCCCGACCTTCCACTTGAACGCCGTGTAGCCGTCATTCCGCGCCCGCTCCGCCGCGGCCAGCGCCTCCCGACCCGCCGGCAGCAGCGCCGCCACCGCCAGGCGCCGGGCCGCCGGCACGCCGGCCGGGCCCGCGTCCATGGCGCAGGCGAGCCCAAACCGCACACACCCATGCCGTTCGTCGATGGCGGCCAGCGTCCCTTCGGACACCATACCACCCAGGCGGGCCAGCACCGCTTCCGCCTCCGCCAACGATTCCGTGCCCTGCGCTGAGATCGGCGCAACCTCGCCCAGCCCGAACCGGCCCGCCGGGTCCTCGAGCCGCACGATCAGACCATCGCGCTCGCGCCACGGTCCGTGCGCCGTGCGGCGCACCTGCCCGAACGGCAGGCAGTAGCGGCGGTAGGAGAGGCGAAAGGTCATGCGCCGATGCTGGACCGCCGACGCCCGGGCAGGCAACAGCGCTCGCGGCCGGCCGGCCGCCCCCGGGTTCACCGCGCTCCGGGAAAAAAGGCGTTGCGATTTTCCGTGGCAGCGTTATGTCGTCCACGGCAACCATGACTAAGCGCGTCACGATTGCCCACCGCACCGCCACCCCGGACTATCCGTCCGCGGATGAATTCTTTGGCTCCCGCCTGCCGACGGCGCTGACCTACGACGACGTCTCGCTCGCGACGCTTTATTCGGAAATTCTGCCCCGGGACGCCGATCTGACGACCCAGCTCTCCGAGACGCTCCGGCTGCAGATTCCGATCATCTCGTCCGACATGGACACGGTGACCGAGTCGCGCATGGCGATCGCCATGGCGCTGAACGGCGGCCTCGGCCTGATCCACTGCAACCTGCCGCCCGAGGAACAGATCAAGGAGGTCGCCCGGGTCAAACGGCACGTCCACGGCCTGATCCAGGACCCGATCACCGTGTCGCCCGAGATGAGCGTGGGCGACGTCCTCGCGATGATCGAGCAGCGCCGGTTCAGCTTTCAGACCTTCCCCGTGGTCGACGGGCGCGGCTGCCTCATCGGCCTCCTGCCGGGCAGCATCGTCAAGGAGCGGTACCGCGCGAAGAAGGTGACCGAGGCCATGACCCCGCGCGCCCGCCTGACCGTGGCCCGCGAGCGCGACCTGGGCAACGACCCGATCAAGTACGCCGACGGATTCTTCAGCGAGCACATCGGCATCAACAAGATGCTGGTGGTCGACGACCAGGATCGCCTCCGCGGCCTCGTGACGAGCACCGACGTCGAGCGGATCGTCGGCGAAACCAAATCCCGGCGCAAACCCAGCCGCGACGCCCATTTCCGCCTGGTGGCGGGGGCGGCCATCGCCCCGATCCGCACGCCGGCGGGCGAGCTGGCGCGCGATCGGATCCTCGCCCATGTGGGCGCCCTGCTCGACGAATCGGTCGATGCGGTGGCGGTGTCCACCGCCCACGGCCACAGCGCCGGCGTCGGCCAGTTGGTGAAGATGATCCGCGACGCCTTTCCCTCCCTCACGATCATCGCGGGCAATGTCACCAGCGCGACCGGCGTGGCATACCTCGCCCAATGCGGCGCCAACGCGATCAAGGTGGGTCAGGGGCCCGGCTCAATCTGCACGACCCGCCTCGTCGCCGGCGTGGGCGTGCCGCAATTCACCGCGCTGTACGTCTGCCGCCGCGGCGCCCCCAAAGGGGTGCAGATCATCGCCGACGGCGGCATCGCCAAGTCGGGCGACATCGTCAAGGCGCTCACGCTGGCCGACGCCGTCATCTGCGGCGGCCTCTTCGCGGGCTGTCGGGAGGCGCCGGGCGAAATCCTCGAGATCAACGGCAAGCTCTACAAGCAGTACCGCGGCATGGGCAGCCTTGCGGCCATGAAAGCCGGTTCCGCCGCGCGGTACGGTCACGAAAAAGAGGACACCACCCGCAAGATTTCCGCCGAGGGCATTGAGGCCCTCAAGGAAGTGTCCGGCTCGGTCGACAACGTGCTGGCGGACCTGATCGGCGGCCTGCAATCGGGCATGGGCTACATCGGCGCCCGCACCCTGCCCGACCTCCACGTCAAGGCCCGCTACGTGCTGGTCACGGCCTCCGGCCAGCGCGAGGCGGCGCCGCACGACGTCATCGAGGTGTCGACCAAGACCAGCATCTAGCCGGAGCGCTGATCGACGGCATTCCGCGATGAGCCTGACCCTGGGTCGACGCGCCGCCCTGCTGGTCGCGGTGGGACTGGGCTTCGGCCTGCTCTCGATATGGCGCTGGCCCCCGCGGGCCTGGCCCTGCGGCCCGTGGAATCCGGAGCAGGAAGGCGCCCGGGTGCCCGCGCTTCTGGCGCAACTGCAGGACCCGGTGCGTTGGGACCGGGCCTTCCAGTTCGCGTGGACCCAGCGCGAGCTGGTGATGGCCCTGCGGTGGCGCATGCTGATCCCCGTGGTGGCTCATGACCTCGGATTGAGCCCCGTCCAGTATCTCTGGCTGCCCTGGATCGGCATCGCGGTCCTGGTGGCCGTCGCCGGCCGCTATGCATGGCGTGCCAGCCGTGACGTCCAGCGCACGGCCTGCGCGATGGGCCTGGCCACGACCTCCTTCGCCTGGCTCGGCGGCACCTGCGGGCTCGGGAACATGGACTCGTACTATCTGACCGCCCTCCTGGTCTGCGCCTTCTCGTCGAGCACCCCCGCGCTGCTGGCGGCGGCCCTGTTCGGACCGTGGATGGACGAGCGTTTCCTGCTCGCGCTGCCGCTCGTTGCCGCCCTGCGCGTCCGGCAGGGCCTCCCGCTCTGGCCCCTCGCGGCCGTGTTCCTCTACTGCGCCGTGCGGGTTGCAGCGTTGCTGCTGGGGGACTCGAGCGAGGGATCGTTCCTGGCTCTGCTCGTGCCCAGGTTCTGGCGTTTCGCGGCGTGGCTGCCCATCGGCTGGTGGCACGGCTGGCGTGCCGGCTGGATCGCCGTCGGCACCGGCCTGTGGTGGTGCGCGCGCGTCCCGGGCGGGCGGGCGCGGGTGTTGTTGGCGGCCGGAGCCGTCGGGATTCTGGCTCTCGGCTTCCTCGCCTGGGATTCGAGCAAGTCGATCGCGGTCCTGCTGCCTTGGGCGATCTACGGCGCCAGCCAGCCGCAACTGCCGCGCCCGGTCCTGTGGGCTGCGGTGGCCCTCAATTACCTTCTGCCGGTGGCTTTCGTCAGCGCGACCTATTCGCCGGCGACCGGCATCGTGCCGACCGCATCCTTCCTCCCCTAGGCGGAGCGGCCGGCCGCCGATTGCCGGCTGCGCCCCGGACGCCACCGGAGCGAATCTCCTTGCTCCGCTCCGGCCCCTCCCCTTTCTCCTTCATGGCAACCGGGTTCTGCTGACTCTGGCGGCCGCACCATCCATGTCGCTCACTCCGTTCTGCAGCCAGATCATCGCCGACGTGGGCATCAGCTTCGGCGACGAGGGCAAAGGCCGGTTGATCCCCGAGGTCGCCGAGGAACTGCGCTCGTCCTCCGCGCCGGTGTCCGTGGTCCTGAAGGTCAACGGCGGCGCCAACTCGGGCCACACCGCCGCCGGCCTGAAGTTCAACCTGCTGCCCTCCGGCGTGGCGGTGCCGTCCATCCCCCACCTGTGCATCGGCAGCGGAGTCGTGGCGGACCCGCGCAAGATCTGGTGGGAAACGAAACCGCTCGAGCGGAAAGGTTACGTCGTGCTCGACCGGCTCCTCATCGACGAACGCACCCTCGTCTCCGACCTGACGCACCGGCTGCTGGACCTGGCGTGGGAGGACTACCGGACCAACGTCCTGAAGGAGGAGCCCCGCGGCTCGACCGGCCGGGGCATCACGCCGGCCTACGCCGACGAGGTCGCGCAGTGGCAGATCTGGTTTTCCGATTTCCAGGCGGGGCCCAACTATTTCGCCCGCAAGCTCGCGCAGCGCGCCGACCGCGCCCTGCACACGATCCGGCACGTGTGCCGCGTGAGCGAGGAAACCTGGTTCGGCTTCTTCCAGAAGCTCACCGAGGCCGAGCAGCGCGCCAACCGCGAGAGCATCGACCTCGGCGTCATTCCGGCCGAGGAGTTCGATTTCAAGCGCTTCCTCGGCGCCGAGCCGTTCACCCTCGACCTCGACCGACTGGCCGCGGCCTACTGGAGCGCCGGGACCGCGCTCGCGCCGCACATCGGCGAGGTGCGCGAGCTGGTGTTGCGCGAGCTGGATGCCGGCCGCACCATCATCGGCGAGTTCGGCCAGGCCTACTGGCTCGACAAGCGCCACGGCTTCTCGCCCAACGTCACCGCGTCGCACACCTTCACGCCGGAGTTCTTCCAATCCGCGGGCGTGCCCATCCAGCCCATCCACGGCTTCGGCGTCGCCAAGGCTTACGACACCAAGGTCGGCACCCACACGTTCGTGACGCGCATGGACGACGCCCACCCGTTGTGTACGCGGCTCAAGCAGCTCGAATACGGCTCCACCACCGGGCGCCAGCGCATGGTCGGGTGGTACGACGCGGTCGAAAAGGGCGATGCCCTGCGCTATGGCGGCTTCCACGACCTCATGATCAACAAGCTCGACGCGCTGACGCATGGCGGCGACTGGCGCGGCGAACTGCAGGTCTGCGCCGCGTACGAGGGCCCCGACGGGCGCGTCCATCGCCATGTTCCGCGCAATGAGGCCGTGCGCAAGACGCTGCGGCCGGTGTTCGAGAGCTTCCCCGGCTGGGCCGAGGACATCAGCGCGGTCCGCCGCTTTGCGAATCTGCCGCCCAACGCCCGGCGCTATGTGGGGGCGATGGTGCGGGCCGTCCTCGATGTGGCCTACGAGGGCCGGGTCCGACCCGCGGCGTTGCCCAACCTGCGCTACCTTGGCGTCGGCCCCCTGCCCTCCCAGATCATCAAAGACGTGCCGCCGACGGCCGAACTCGTGCGCCTGGCGTCCGCCTGACCTGGTCCGGTCAGAAATCCTGCAGCCGGCCCTCGCCGGCGCCGCGGCCGGGTTCGATGCGTTCGAAGACCTCGCCCAGCAGGTAGATTGAGCCCGTGACCACGAGGATCTCGTCGGCTCCGCCCGCGGTGCAGCGGTCCGGCGCGGGGAATACGGTGTCGACGGTGGTCCGCAGCACCGGCCCGGTGAATTCCGCGGGCAGGTATTGCTCCAGTTCCTCGTAGCCGCAGGCGCGCGCCTGATGCGGGATCACCAGGTGGATCTCCCGCGCGTGGCGGGCAATGACCTCCATCAGGGCGCGGGCGCGGTACTCGCCCAGCACGCCGGTCATGATCGCCGGCTTCCGCCCGGTCTCCGCAATGAGCCGCGTGAGGTTGGCGTCCAGCACCTGCGCGCCCTCGGGATTGTGCGAGGCGTCGAGGATCAGGTGCCGCCCGCCCACCGTCACCCGCTGCCAGCGCCCCGGCCAATGGGTGTGGAGCAGGCCGCGCGCGATCGTCTCCTCCGTCAGTTTCCACCGCGGCGGCAGCAGGCGCGCCGTCAGCGTGGCCGTGGCGGCGTTCCAGCGCTGGTAGTCGCCTTCGAGGTTCGTGGATGGGTAGCGATCCATTTCCTCGCCGAACTCGTCGCGCACCGAGTGCACCGGCGCCCCGCGTTCCGCCGCGATCCGCCGGATGACCGCCTCGGCCACGGCCGGCATGCGCCCGATCACGACCGGGCGGCCGGGTTTGATGATCCCGGCCTTCTCCGCCGCAATCTGGTCGAGCTCGCTGCCCAGCATCTCGCAATGGTCGAGCCCGATGGAGGTGATCACCGTCACCTCCGGCTGCACCACGTTGGTGGCGTCGAGCCGCCCGCCGAGGCCCACCTCGACCACCGCGAACTCGGCGTCGCGGCGGGCGAACTGCAGGAAGGCCATGGCGGTCATGAACTCGAAGAAGCTCGGATGATCGTCGGCGTTGGCCCGGGCCAGATGCTCCGCCACCGGCTGGAGCTCGTTCACGTAGGCGATGATCTCCTCGGGGCGCAGCAGCTCGCGGTTCACCTGCACCCGCTCGCCGAGCTTGACCAGGTGAGGCGAAGTGTAGAGGCCGGTGCGCCAGCCGGCCGCGTGCAGGATCGCGTCGAGCATGGCCGCCACCGAGCCCTTGCCGTTGGTGCCGGCGACGTGGATGACCGGGTAACGCCGCTCGGGGTGGCCCAGCGCCTGCACGAGCAGGTGCATCCGGTCGATGCCGAACTTCGGGCCTTTCGCCTTGAGGCTGAAGAGATACTCCTGGACGGCCGCGTAGCCGGTGAATGTGCCCGAGGGATGCATGCCCGCCGGCGAGTCCAGCACCCCGTCACTCCCGCGTCACGCCGTCTTTTCCCGGCCGGGCTCCGCGGCGCCGGCCGCCGCCTTCTTCTTCACGTACAGGGCCAGCAGAAGATCGCGCAGGCGGTCGCGCATCTCGAGCCGGCTGACGATCTGGTCGATCAGGCCGCGCTTGAGCAAAAACTCGGCGCTCTGGAAGCCCGCGGGCAGCGTCTGTTTGGTGGTCTCCTTGATGACCCGCGCGCCGGCAAAGCCCACCAGGGCGCCCGGCTCCGCCAGGATCACGTCGCCCAGCGTCGCAAAGCTCGCGGTGACGCCGCCGGTCGTCGGGTCGGTCAGGATGGAGATGAAGGGGAGCTTCGCCGCGGCCAGCCGGCCGAGCGCGGCGCTGGTCTTGGCCATCTGCATCAGGGAGAAAATGCCCTCCTGCATGCGCGCGCCGCCGGCGGCGCTGAAGATCAGGCAGGGAATCTTCTCCCGCAGCGCCGTCTCGATCGCGCGCGTGATCTTCTCGCCGGTGGCCCCGCCCATCGCGCCGCCGCAGAAGCGGAAATCCATCACGGCGATGGCCACGGGGATCCCGTGAATCCTTCCGGTGCCGCAGACCACCGCCTCCTTCAGGCCGCTGTCCTTCTCGTATCGCTTGAGCCGCTCCGGGTACGGCTGGGAGTCCACAAACCCGAGCGGATCGGCCGCCCGGATGTCGGCCGCGATCTCCTGGAACGAGCCGGGATCGAGCAGGTGCTTCAGCCGCTCCGGCGCGCTGATGCGGAAATGGTAGCCGCTCTTCGGCACGACCATCTGGTTGGCCTCGAGATCCTTGTTGAAGACGATCTCGCCCGAGGCGGGGCACTTCACCCAAACCCCCTTCGGGATGTCCTTCTTCTTCCGGACGGAGGTCGGATACTGGGGCTTGTTGAAATGCGGCATGGAGGGGTCAGCCGTGGCCGAAGGTGACGACGTCGAGGTTCAGGCCGCCGGCGCGCCGCAGGACCGCGGCGCAGGCGTTGAGGGTGGAACCCGTGGTGAAGACATCATCAACCAGGACGTAACGTTCGGCGGCGTTTATGGCAGCGCCGCGCCGCAACGCAAAGGCATTTTTGAGATTCGCCTGGCGCGTGCGGCGGTCCAGCGCCGTCTGCGTGGGCGTGTCGACCGCGCGGCGCAGCGGCTCGGCCACCCGCGTCGCGCCGCCCGCCGCCGCGGCAAAGCATTCGGCGAGCAGCCGGCTCTGGTTGTAGCCGCGCTCCCGCTCCTTGCGCGGATGCAGCGGCACCGGAACCAGCACCGCATCGCGCACATGATCGGCGATCCCCGGCGCCGCGAGGATCAGCGCCGTGATGTCGGCCAGGACGTGCCGCCCGCGGTGATACTTGAGCGCATGCACCAGCGACCGCCCCGGCCCCTGCAGGAGGATGCAGGTGCGGCCCTCGCCGAAGGCGGGCTGCAGCGTGACGCAATGCGGACAGGTCCGCGTCCCGCTCATTTCGCCGTCGAACGGGTGGCCGCACACCCGGCAGTGGGGCGGCCGCACGACGACGATGAGCCGCTCGCACGCCGCGCACACGTGCCGCAGGCTGCCGCCCTCCACCAGCCCGTCGCAATGCACGCAGGATGGCGGGAAGACGAGATCCCCCGCCGTGCGCCAGAGCCCGCCGGCTGCGCCTGCGCCACGCATGGCTCAGTACCGGACCCGCGCCAGGAACAGCCCCTGGGGCGGCGCCGTCGCGACGGCATTGGTCCGCCGGGCCGCCCGCCGGATCGCGACGACATCGTCCGGAGCCAGCCGGCCCTGCCCCACGGCGACCAGTGCGCCGACGAGACCGCGGACCATCTTGTAAAGGAACCCGTCCGCCTCGGCGGTGATGCGCAGGCGCGCCCCGCGGCCGGTGATCACCAGCCGGCGCAGATGCCGCACCGCGGACCCCGGCCCGCTCCCGTTGTCGGCGGCGAAACTGCGGAAGTCGTGCCGCCCGCACAGCCGCCGGGCCGCCTGCCGCATGGCCGCCACGTCCAGCTTCTGCGGGATCGACCAGCAGTAGGGATGCCGGAATGGATCGGCCGGCCCGCCGTGGTGAATCTGATAGACGTACGTCTTGCCCCGCGCTGAGAAGCGCGCGTGGAAATCGGGCGGAACGCGGCGCGCGGAGCGGATCTGGATGGTCGCGGGCAGGCCGCCGCGCAGCGCCGCCAGCAGCCTGACGGGCCCGTGGCGCCACGCCGCGTCAAAATGGAAGACCTGCCCGAGCGCGTGCACGCCCGCGTCGGTGCGGCCGCTGCCGTGAACGCGCACCGCGTGGCCGAGGAGCTCCCGCAGGCGGCGCTCGATCGCATCCTGCACCGCCCGGCCGTCGGGCTGGCTCTGCCAGCCGTTGAAACCGCGGCCGTCGTAGGCGCAGACGCATTTCCAGCGGCGGGTCGGCAATGGCGTGGCGGCGGACATGGCAGGACCGGGATGCGCCCGTAAACGGCCATCCTACAGTTCCGGCGCCGATGGCGGCGCGGGCGGCAGGCGCTGGTTGAGGAAATCCTGGAGGATGAGACACGCCGCGCGCGAATCGACGATCCCCGACCGCCGCACGGCCCGCCGCTTCGCCTTCGCGATTGACTCCTCGGCCTCGTAGGTGGTCAGCCGTTCGTCCACCAGGTGCACCGGCAGACCCACCGCCGACCCGAGCTCCGCCGCAAACCGTTCGACCTCCGTCGCCTTGGGGCCCGCGCTGCCGTCCATGTTCAGCGGGTGACCGAGGACGAGATCGGTGACACGCCGCTCCCGGACGAGCGCCGCCACGGCGGCCAGAACCTCGCCGCGTGCGCCCGCAGCGAGGGCGGGCAGCGGCGTCGCCACGCCCAGCTCGTCCCCGTAACTGAGCCCCATCCGCTTTTCGCCGTAATCGATGCCGAGGCAGCGCATGCCGGTGGAAAGCCTTCATTGCACCACCGCCCCGCCGCGCGTCGAGGCGCAAATGCAGTTGCGAAACCAGGGGATTCGACCCACTTAACTCCGTCGCCATGCCGGACCCGCTGCCACCGTTGTCGCCGGCCGAACTCAGCCGCTACAGCCGGCACATTCTCCTCGATGAAATCGGCGTCGAGGGCCAGCGGCGGCTCGCCGCGGCCCGGGTGCTCGTCATCGGCGCCGGCGGGCTCGGCAGCCCGGCGGCGCTCTACCTCGCCGCGGCCGGCGTCGGCACCCTGGGGCTCGCCGACTTCGACGCGGTCGAGGAGCACAACCTCCAGCGCCAGATTCTGCATGACACGCCTGCGGTCGGCTCGCCCAAGCTCGAGTCCGCGACCCGCCGGCTCAGCGCATTGAATCCCCGCGTGCGTCTGCGCCGCCACGACGACGGCGTGACGCCGGCCAACGCCGTCGGCCTGTTTGCGGATTACGACTTGATCGTGGATGGCGCCGACAACTTTCCCACCCGCTACCTGGCGAACGACGCGGCCTTTCTGGCCCGCCGGCCGCTCGTGCACGGCA
>JBAIXJ010000031.1:0-2579 GCA_037916645.1 Opitutales bacterium
GCTTCGGCAGCGGCTGGGGCGGCTTGATCGCGTCGACTTCGTTCACGAGCAGCCGGAAGCGGTTGCCCAGGTCGATCAGCGAGGCGTTGAGCGCCGGGCCGGCGGGCGCGTCGAACACGAGCCGCACCGGATCCTCGCGCCCGCCGATGCCGAGCGGGTGGATCTCCAGCGACGGCTTGCCGGCAGCGATCGACTCGCAGATCTCCAGCATGTGCGCGCCGAGCACGAGGTGCGCCTTCGGGTCGAGGTGGTAGGTGTAGTCCTCCATGAACGAGGTGCCGCCGGGCAGCCCCTCGCCCATCACCTTCATCGCCCGCAGCAGCGCGCAGGTCTTCCAGTCGCCCTCGGCGCCAAAGCCGTAGCCGTCGGCCATCAGCCGCTGCACCGCGAGGCCGGGCAGCTGGCGCAGCCCGTGCAGATCCTCAAACGTGTCGGTGAAACCCTTGAAGCCGCCCTCCGCGAGGAAGGCGCGCAGGCCGAGCTCGATCCGGGCGCCGTAGCGCAGCGCCTCGTGGCGCGCCCCGCCGGCGCGCAGCTCCGGCGCGACCTTGTACCGTTCCTCGTATTCGCCGCAGAGCTTGTCGATCGCCTTGTCGTGCATGGCGATCTCGGAAACCCGGGCCACGAGGTCGCCGACCCCGTAGCCGTTCACGGCGAACCCGAAGCGCATCTCCGCCGCGACCTTGTCGCCCTCGGTGACGGCGACCTGGCGCATGTTGTCGCCGAAACGGGCGAACTTCGCGCCCTGCCAGTCGTGCCAGGCCCGGGCGGCGCGCATCCACGCCCCGAGGCGGTCCTGCACCTCCGGATCCTCCCAGTGGCCGACGACGACCTTGCGGCCCAGGCGCATCCGGGTGTGGAGGAACCCCGCCTCCCGGTCGCCGTGCGCGGCCTGGTTGAGGTTCATGAAGTCCATGTCGATCTCGCCCCACGGCAGGTCGCGGTTGAACTGCGTGTGGAGGTGGACGAACGGCTTCTTCAGCGCGGACAGGCCGCCGATCCACATCTTCGACGGCGAGAAGGTGTGCATCCACAGGATCAGGCCGGCGCAGTTCGCGTCGTGGTTGGCCTCGAGGCAGAGGGTGCGGATCTCGTCGGGCGTCGTGAGCAGGGCCTTGAACACGACCTTGAGCGGGATCCGTTTCGCGGCGGCCAGGGCCGCGGCGATCTTCCTGGAATTGGCCGCGACCTGCTTGAGCGGGCCGGGGCCGTAAAGGTGCTGGCTGCCGGTGACAAACCAGATTTCAGGGGAAGCGAGGTTTTTCATGAGAGTGGGTGATGGTAGGGCGGGGCCGCCCTGCATCGGTGGTCTAGCCTTTCTGCGATTCCTTGATCGCGAGCAGATCCTTCATCACGCGCGACAAGTCGGCGGATTTGTTCAGGCCGCCGAAGGAGTCGTGGAGCTGGCGGTAGAGCTGGTAGAGTTGCTCGTAGACTTCCTGCGCGGCCCGGTTGGGCCGGTAGCGCGTCTTCTGCAGCGACGTCATCTTCGCCTCGGCGGTCGCGAAGTCCCGGTGCGCCCCCGCCAGCACGGCGGCCGACACCGCGGAGCCCAGGGCGCAGGCCTGGCTCGAGCCGGCGACGAGCATGGTGCAGCCGGTGACGTCCGCGTAGATCTGCATGAGGAGCCGGTTCTTCTCCGCGATGCCGCCGGCGCAGACGACCCGGTCGATGGGCACGCCGTATTCCTTGAACCGCTCGATGATCGCACGCGCGCCGAAGGCCGTCGCCTCGATCAGCGCGCGGTAGATCTCCGCCTTCGTCGTGTGCAGCGTCTGGCCGAGCAGCAGGCCCGACAGCGTCTGGTCGACCAGGATGGTGCGGTTGCCGTTGTTCCAATCGAGCGCGAGCAGGCCGCTCTGGCCGGGCCGCAGCCTCGCGGCCTCGCGCGACAGCTGGGCGTGGAGGGCGGCCGAACCCTCGCAGACCACCTCGACCCACCACCGGAAAATGTCGCCCACGGCCGACTGGCCGGCCTCGAGCCCGTAGAAGCCGGGCAGGATCGCGCCCTTCACGATGCCGCAGATCCCCGGGATGTCGGCCACGGTCTTGGTCGCGCTGACCACGCCCACGTCGCACGTGGAGGTGCCGATGACCTTGACCAGCGTGCCCTCCGCGACGCCGCAGCCGATGGCGCCGTAGTGGACGTCGAATTCACCGATCGCGATCGGGATGCCGGCCGGCAGTCCGAGCTTCCCGGCCCACTCGGCGCACAGCGTGCCGGCGGGCTCGGTGGCGTCGTACGCCTTCGCGTACAGGCGGTCGCGCAGGTCGGCGAGCTTGGGATCGAGCAGGGCCAGGAATTCCTTGTCCGGCAGGCCGCCCCATTCGTCGCAGTAGAGCGCCTTGTGCCCGGCGGGACAGATGCCCCGCTTGACCCGGCGCGGGTCGGTGACGCCCGCAAGCACCGACGGAATCCAGTCGGCCAGCTCCACCCATGACCAGGCCGCATCAAAAACCTCCGGCGCGACGGCAAGGCAGTGCCAGATCTTGGACCACCACCACTCGGAGGAGTAGGTGTTGCCGCACTTGGCGATGAACTGGGGCCGGTGCTGGGCCGCGAGCGCCGTGATCCGGCC
>JBAIXJ010000032.1:0-4170 GCA_037916645.1 Opitutales bacterium
GATGCCGTCACCGTGCTGGCCCAGTCGGCGAAGGCCGGGCCGTATCGGCTCCGGATCCGGTATGTCGCGCCGGCCGGCGACCAGAAGAACAAGCTCCTGGTCAACGACACCGCGATCGACGATCCGCACGCCGTGGATCCGGACGAATACGACAAGTTCATCCGGTTTCCGAAGGCCGATCAATGGACCGAGCTCGACGTCGGCGTGGTCCCGCTCCGCGAAGGCGACAACCTGATCAAGCTCTACTGCGGCACCGGCGGCATCGAGGTCGATTGCTTCAAGCTCGATCCGGCAGATTAGTCGCCGGTTTGACTGCACCTCAAAGACACGGAGACACAAAGGACAGAGGAGTCGTGTGGCCTGCCTTGGTGCCTTTGTGTCTTTGTGGTGAACCCTAGCTGAATTTGGTGCCTTTCGCGATCGCTGCGGCGCGCAGGAGGTTTGCCTCGGACGTCCCCTGCGGCACCGCGTCGCCACTGCCGAGCAGGAAGTTCACCTGCCCGGCGACGCCCGCCACCAACGCGGCCGTGCGGCGCGCGAACTCCTCCGGGTCGGCCAGGGTGAAGGTGTTGCACTCGATGCCGCCGCCCAGGAGCTTGCCGTGCGTGCCGAGCGTCCGCACCGCCGCGGGAATGTCGCAGTCGCCCGTCGGCGGCGGCGCGACGTCGATCACCCCGTCGAGCCGGCGCTGCGCGATCTGCGGCACCACGCGCTGGATGCGGCCGCACATGTGCACGAGCAGGTGCTTCCCCGCGCCATGCACGAGGTCGGCGTACTCGTCCAGCCACGGCAGCTCGTATTCCATGATCCAGCGGACGCCGAACGAGGCGGTGTTGGTGTTCTCGTAGCAGATGAAGAGCTCGGCTGGGCTCCGTACCGAAACCTCCACCTGCCTCCGGTGCTTCGCCTGCATGACCTCCATCGCGCGGCGCATCCGTCCCGGATCCTCCTGGTGCATGTAGACGAAGGTGTCCGTGCCGATCAGCTTCGTCATCAGCTCCGGCAGCGGCGTGTCGCACAGGGAGCTGGAGACCATCGCGCCGGGATATGCGGCGACGGCCTCCCTCAGCCGGGCGTCGTCCGGCACGACCTCCGTGCGCTCAACCAGGTCCTCGAACGTCTCGAGGTCGGCGAAGTTCTTGATCAGGTGTTCGGTCGGAAACGGGATGTAGGGCGACTCCGGCACGAACGTGTGGACCTCGCGCAGCTCGCCGCGCGGCGTCGCGTAGGTGTCCAGCACCCGGCCGCCGCCGAGATCGCGCTGGTGGTGTCGCGCTGATGGATCGAGGCGTTCCCCGTATGCGCACCCGCCCCGGAATAGGTCCGAGCCGAAATGCTCCTGCAGCGCGAAGAGGTCCATCCGCCGCAGCTCCTCCGGCAGCCCGGACTGCGTGTACGGATCGATGCAGGGCACCCAGGCCAGCCGCTCGGTCCTCCGGCCCCGCAGCAGCGCGCGAATGATTTCCTTGCCGGTCATGGCGGTGGATTCGATTCCGGGCGCGACGATGGCAGAACCCCGGCGCCGACGCACGCCGGATCCGCAATCGTAGCTGCGGGCGTGAGGCCGCGGATTCGAATTCGAGGCGGCGGAGGTCCGCGTCCTCACGGACGCAGCCACGGAGGTGGACCTTCCGCCCCGGGATTTAGGGTTTGCTGCCTCCCCGGCGGACGCGTTGAAGTGAGGGCAACCCTCGACTCCCCGCCCAAGATGAAAACCCTGCTCCCCGTCTGTCTCCTGAGTCTTCTTGTGTCCCTTCCCGCGGCCGCGCCCGCGCAGGGCCCGGCGCCCGATTCGGCCGCCGTCGAAGGCCGGGTCGATGCCCTCATGGCCAAGCTGACGCTCGACCAGAAGATCGACCTCATCGGCGGCGTGGACGACTTCTACATCCGCGGCTATCCGGAGCTCGGCTGGCCGCGCCTGCGGATGGCCGACGGACCGATGGGCGTCCGCAACTTCGGCCCGTCCACCGCCTACCCGGCCGGCATCGGCCTCGCCGCCACCTGGGATCCCGCCCTCGCCGAGCGCATCGGGACCGGATTCGGCCGCGACGCGCGCGCCAAGGGGGTCCACTTCCTGCTCGGCCCCGGCGTGAACATCTACCGCGCGCCGATGAACGGCCGGAACTTCGAGTACTACGGCGAGGATCCGTACCTCGGGTCGCGCATCGCGGTGGGCTTCATCGACGGCGTCCAGGGCCAGGGCGTGATCGCCACGATCAAGCACTACATGGGCAACAACTCCGAGTTCGACCGGCACCACGTCAACGACGAGATCGGCGAGCGCGCCGAGCGCGAGATCTACCTGCCGATTTTCGAGGCCGCGGTGAAGGAGGCCCGCGTCGGCGCCATCATGGATTCCTACAACCTCGTCGACGGCCAGCACCTGACGCAGAACGGCCGGCTCAACACCGACGTCGCGAAGAAGGACTGGGGCTTTCAGGGCATCATCATGTCCGACTGGGGCGCCACCTACGACGGCGTCGCGGCCGCCAACGGCGGGCTCGATCTGGAGATGCCGAGCGGCGCCTTCATGAACCGCGCGACGCTGCTGCCGGCGCTCAAGGACGGCAAGGTCACCCAAGCCACCATCGACGACAAGGTGCGCCGCATCGTCCGCCTGGCGGTCGAGTTCGGCTTCCTCGATCGTGACCAGCAGGACCCGCGCATCCCGCGCTTCAACGAGGAGGACCGCGCCGTCGCCCTCCAGGGCGCGGAGCAGAGCCTCGTCCTGCTGAAGAACGAGGGCGGCCTGCTCCCGCTCGACAAGGCGGCGGTCAAGACGATCGCCGTGATCGGCCCGGGGGCGTACCCGGCCGCGTACGTGGGTGGCGGCAGCGCCGGGGTCCAGCCCTTTGCCGCCGTGAGTTACCTCGAAGGCATGAGCCACTACCTCAAAGCCTCCGCCAAGGTGCTGTACGACGCCGGCCTGGTCCCGGTGGAGGACATCCTCAGTTCGACCAAATTCTCCCTCGATGCCGCCGGCCGCGAGCCGGGCCTGCGCGGGGAGTATTTTCCCAGCGCCGACTTCTCCGGCACGTCGAAGGTCCAGACCGACCAGCATCTCCGGTTCTTCTGGCAGGGATGGAGCCCGCAGGCGCACTTTGTGCCGGCCGTGTCCGCCCGCTGGACCGGCTACTACACGCCCGCCAAGAGCGGCCCCCACTTCTGGCTGGTCCAGTGCTCGGGCGGCGATGTCTCAAAGCTTTACGTTGACGGCAAACTCGTCGACGACCAGACCCCGGGCGAGGGGCGCATGGCGAGCGCGGTGGCGTTGACGCTGGAGGCGGGCAAGGCCTACGCCGTCAAGTTCGAGGTCAGCTTCCACGACGCGTGGCGGCAGCCGGTGTTCGGACTCGGCGTGATCGCCGCCGACGACTTCGTCACGCCCGAGGCGAAGAAGCTCGCCGCGATGGCGGATGCCGCGGTGGTGTGCGTCGGGTTCAATTCGTCGACGGAGTCCGAGGGCTCGGACCGGACGTTCCGTCTCGCCGCCGGTCAGGACGCGCTGATCGAGGCGGTCCGCGCCGCGAACCCGAAGACGATCGTCGTGGTCACCGCCGGCGGCGCCGTGGACGCCACGCCGTGGATCGACCGCGTGCCGGCGCTCCTGATCGGCTGGTATGCGGGCCAGGAGGGCGGGCGCGCCCTGCCCCGGGTGCTCTTCGGCGACGTCGATCCGTCGGGCCACCTGCCGATCAGCTGGGAGCGCCGCTGGGAGGACAATCCGGTGCACGACTCCTACTACGTGAACGCCCCGAACAACACCGTGATCTACAAGGAGGGCGTCTTCACGGGCTACCGCGGCTATGAGCACAACGGCGTGAAGCCGCTCTTCCCGTTCGGCCACGGACTGAGCTACACGACGTTCGCGTTCGCCAACCTCGCCGTCACGCCCGCCGCTCCGAAGGCCGGCGAGACCGTCACGGTGGCGTTCGACGTGACCAACACCGGCGCCCGCGCCGGCGTCGCGGTGCCGCAGCTCTACGTCGGCAATCCGACCGCGAGCGTGCCGCGGCCCGTCAAGGAGCTGAAGGGATTTGCCCGCCTGGAGCTCAAGCCCGGCGAAACCCGCCACGTGACGCTGCCGCTCGATGCGCGGGCGATGTCGTACTGGGAGGTCACGGGCCACGCCTGGAAGCAGGAGCCCGGCAAGTTCACGGTGTTCGTCGG
>JBAIXJ010000033.1:0-4812 GCA_037916645.1 Opitutales bacterium
GGCGCCCGAGGTTGTCCACTTTCTTCGCGTCATCCTCGGCTGAGCGGGCGGCGATCCAGGCCTCGCCGCGCGGGGTGAAGGCCAGCCAGCGGGTGGTCCAGTCCAGCCGGGTGGCGCCGCCGCCGGCGGCGGTCAGCGCGATCTTGAGCCGCTGGACGTGCGAGTCGGCGACGAAACAGGTGAACTCGATGCGCGCCGGCGGCTCGTAGCGGCTGACGACCCAGATCATCGGCCCGGCGTCGGGAAAGGCGGTACGGAAGACGCAGTCCTCCTCGGCCACACCGGAGGCGGAGTGGAGCAGTTCGCAGCGCCAGTGCGGGATCCATTTGTACTCGAGGATCGGGCAGAGCAGGGGGAAGACCCGCTCCGGCGCGGCGGGGACGGAGAGCTGGTGGGTGCAGGTGAGGGTTTGCATGATCCGCGCAGCCTGCACTGTGAAGCTGTAGACGGGTCAAGCGGCAGGACGGCGAAAATGCCGCCTGGCTGTTTTTTGGCCCGCACGGAGGCGGGCCCTTCAGGATTCCACGTGATGGAGGGCGGACCGCCGTGTCCGCCGATGGGGCTACGACGCCGTCGGAACGGCCCGCGCCGCGCTCCAGCTAGAGGAGCGGCGCGGATTGGCGATGACGTGCCCGAAAACGGGCACAACCAAGCAGCGGCGGCGGGCGTCAAGCCCGCCCCACCGGGACCTCACGCCGGCCGCAGATCCGTCTTGGCGATCGGCAGGGTGCGGATGCGCCGGCCGGTTGCGGCGAAGATGGCGTTGCAGATCGCCGGGATCGCGGGCGGCAGGGCGGGCTCGCCCATGCCGGTCGGCGGGTGGTCGGTCTTGAGGAAATGGACTTCCACCTGCGGCGCGTCGGTGAACCGCAGCAGCGGGTAGTCGTCGAAATTGCCCTGCTTGGTCCTGCCGCGCTCGATCGTGATCTCCTGCAGCCACGCGGCGCTCAAGCCGTCGATCACCGATCCCTCGGCCTGGTTGCCGGCGCCGCTGGGGTTGATGATGGTGCTGCCGACGTCGGCCGCGACCCAGATCTTCTGCACCTTGAGGTTGCCACCGCGGTCGACGCTCACCTCCGCCACCTCCGCGAAATAGCCGCGGTGGCTGAAATGAAAGGCCACGCCGAGGCCGGTGCCGGCAGGCACGGCGCGCCCCCAGCGGGACTTCTCCGCCACGAGCTTGAGCACGCCGATCATGCGGCCGGCATCATAGCCGCCGCCGTGCCGGTCACCGGGATACGGCACGAGCCTCGGTTCGCCGAGAAGATCGAGGCGGAACTGGACGGGATCACGGCCCGCCGCGTGCGCGAGCTCGTCGATGAACGACTGCATCACCCAGGCGATCGCATTGCTGCCCGGGGCCCGCAGGGGGCCGGTGGGCACGCCGAAGGGAATGAACGAAGTCTGCAGGCGGAAGTTCGGCACGAAGTTCGCCGGGAACTCGTTCTCCGACAGGCCGGCGCTGTCCGCGGCGCGGTCGCCCTGGCCGAAAGTCACGAAATGATTCTGCCACGCGACCACCTTGCCCGCGGCGTCGACGCCGCCCTGGAAGAAGTGGAAGCCGGCGGGCCGGTAGAAGTCGTGCTGCAGGTCGTCCTCGCGCATCCACAGGAGCTTCACGGGCGCGCCCACCGTCTTGGCGATCCACGCCGCCTCGACCATGTAGTCGTTGCGTAGGCGCCGCCCGAAGCCGCCGCCGACCCGCGTCATGTGGATCGTGATGTCGCTTTCGGGCACGCCCAGGGTGCGGGAAACCAACTGGCGGCCGTCCTGCGGATTCTGCGTCGGGGCCCAAATCTCCATCTTCCCGTCCCGGTAGCTGGCGGTGCAGTTTTGGGGCTCCAGGTTGGCGTGGGCGATGAATGGATAGGTGTAAGCGGCATCGACCGTTTTTGCCGCTTTGCCGAGGGCGGCACCGACGTCGCCATCGTTCCGGACGGCGCGGGCATCGGTCCGTTTCGCCAGTTCGGCCGCCTGCCGGGCGAAATCCTCGCTGCCCTGGGCGGCGGTCGGTCCTTCATTCCAGGTGACATTGAGCTGCTGCCGGGCCTTGCGCGCGGCCCACCACGTGTCAGCCACGATCGCCACGCCGCCGAGCAGGCCGTGCAGGTCGGTGCCGCCCTCGACGACAAAGGCGTCGCGCACCCCGGGCATGGCTTTGACGCGGTCGAGGTTGGCGCTGGCCACTTTGCCGCCGAAGACGGGACACTTGACGTACATTGCGTGCAGCATGCCGGGCAGCTGCATGTCGATCCCGAAAAGCGGCCTGCCGGTGACGACGGCAGGATTGTCGACGCCGGAGATCGGCCGCCCGATGATTTTGTAGTCCTTGGGGTCCTTGAGCCGCACCGTTTTGAGATCCGGCACGGGCAGCGTCGCGGCGCGGGCGGCGAGCTGCCCGTAGGTGAGCTGCCGGCCGCTGCCCTGATGGTGCACGACGCCGGAGGCGGTCGAGCATTCGGCCTCGGGCACCCCCCAGGTCTGGGCGGCGGCGGTCACCAGCATCTGCCGCGCGGCGGCGCCGACGTGGTGGAGTTCGTCCCAGTTCAAGGGCGTCGCCAGACTGCCGCCGGCAAACTGTGCGCCGTATTTCTTCGGCTCGCTCAGCGCCTGCTCGATGCGCACCTGGGCCCAATCCACGTCGAGTTCGTCGGCGACGATCATCGGCAGGGAGGTCTTGATGCCCTGGCCAATCTCCGGGTTCTTGGACATGATCGTCACGACCCCGTCGGAGGTGATGCGGACAAAGGCGTTCGGCGAGAATTCCGTCGCAGCCGGCGCGTCGGCCGCGGCAGCGAGCGCGCGGGTACCGGGGCGCAGATAGAAGCCGAGCAGCAGCCCGCCGCCGGCGAGGCCGGAGACCCGCAGGAAGGAGCGGCGGTCCATGGACAGAGCGGATCGGTTCATGGCGCCTCCTTACTTGGCGGACGCCAGCTCGGCGGCGCGGTGGATGGCGCTGCGGATGCGGACGTAGGTGCAGCAGCGGCAGAGGTTGCCGGCCATGGCGTCGTCGATGTCCGCGTCAGTGGGGCGGGGATTGCCCGCGAGCAGCGCGGCGGCGGTCATGAGCTGGCCCGCCTGGCAGTAGCCGCACTGGGGCACATCCACCTCGCACCAGGCGCGTTGGAGCGGGTGCGAACCATCGGCCGAGAGGCCCTCGATCGTGGTGACCGGCATGCGGGCGACCGTCGACACGGGCGTCATGCAGGCGCGGGTCGGCACGCCGTTGATGTGGACGGTGCAGGCACCGCACTGGCCGATGCCGCAGCCGTACTTGGTACCCTTGAGATCGAGCAGGTCCCGCAACACCCACAACAGGGGCATGTCCGGGGGCGCGTCAACGGTGTGAGCCTGCCCGTTGATGTTCAGATGGTAGGAGGCCATGGTGCGATGCGGGCGGTGCGCCGGCGTCCCGCAAACATGGGTGGGCGATCCGGCCAGTCAAACGGGGGCGGGGAAAATCGGGCCGGGGTGACGGCGCTCTACCATGCGAAGAGATTGAATCTTGCCTGGTGTCGGGCGGGGTGCGGGGGCGGCCTTCGACTCGGAGAATGCCTGGGGACGCGACGCCCTCGTCGCGTGCTCGAATGGGAACGGCGACGAGGGCGTCGCCGCTCCACGACGGGGAATTCTCTTGGGGGGGCGGGCTGGATGTCCGCCGGTCGATCCCGTCCTATTTCGCGGCGCTGCGCCGGGCGACCCAGTCGATGACCGCCGCGTCATCGCGTTCATGGCGCCAGATGAGGGCGAGGAACTCCGCGGGCAGGATGTCGTGGGCTTGGAAGAACCTCCGGTCGCCGCCGCAGCAGTACATGAGCGTCGGCGGCAGCTCGCCGCGCAGCTTGGCCCGGGTCTTCGGGATGATGCGCGGCAGCCACTCGATGCCGCGCACGGCGTCGGATTTGGCCGGCATTTTGGATTCGTCGAGCACGACGGACGACTTCTTACCGCCCTGCGCGTTGAGAAAGTAGTCGCGGCGCACCAGTTCGATGCCGAGGGCGTTGTTCCAGGTGGGCTCGCCACCCGAGGTGAAGTCTTCGGCGTAGTCGTAGACGTGCTGGGGGGTCAGGCCGTTGGCCGCCAGGAAGGAGGTCTCGTCGGCGGCGAAATACGTCCCGGCGTCGCGCTTGCCCTGGCCGTAGAGCCGGCACGCCTTCTCCCAGAGTTGCTGCAGTCGGGTGGCAAAATCGTAGTGTTTCATGCGTGCGAATCATTGAACGGGTGGGGAACGCAAAAGCAAAGCGCGGCAAGAGAAAGCGGAGGGCTTCTCCGGTCGTAGCAGCCGAGGTGACGAGGCTGATCGAGGCGTCATTCATTCCGCCAGCCTCCTGACGTCGGCTGCTACAGGGGAGGCTGGAAGCGCTCGATCTGCAACCGTAGCAGCCGAGGTGACGAGGCTGACTGGGCATCCAATTCGGTCCAGCCTCCCCATGTCGGCTGCTACGAAGGCTGGTTGAGCGTCGCTCCGGTCCGTAAGCAGGCCGAAAAGCGCGCCGCCTGCAATCGCCGCTTGTGGCCGGCGAAATGCCGCGGGAAAACGCGCGCCGGCGGTGTTTTACTCTGCGGTCGCCGGGCCGACCATCCCGGCGGCTGCCGCGCTTCAACCCGATGAAAGACTTCCGACGTTCCTGCTTGGTGTGCTGCCTTCTGTTCTGGGCGCTCGCGGCCTTGGCGTTGCGCGCTGAGCCCGCGCCGCCGGCGACCGTGGCCGACCCGTGGTTCCGGGTGACGCGGGTGGGCGAGGGGGTGTGGCGCATCGACGACCGGGACGATGACAACGCCTACCTGATCGCGGGCGAGACCGGCGCCTTG
>JBAIXJ010000034.1:0-10562 GCA_037916645.1 Opitutales bacterium
AGGTCGGCGAGGTAGTCGTCCAGCGAGCTGTGCTTGATGACGTAGGGGAAGTCCGGCCCGGGTTTCTCCGCCCAGAGGAGCCGGTAATGGTCGGCGTCGTATTCCAGGTGATCGCCGCCGTCGAAAACCAGCACCGGCGGGATGGCGGTGCGCTGCGCCTCCTTCGCCAGGAAGGCGACCAGGTCTTTGCGGGCGCGGGTGGCGTCGAAGGGCACGTCGGGCTGGAGGCTCCGGCGCACGTCATAGGCGTAATCGCAATAGCCCGCCCGGCGGTAGCGGAAGCAGGGCAGCCGCGTGCCGTCGCTGCCCTCCCAGAGAAAATGGGCGGTCGGGCGCGGATCCAGCCCGCGCCAGAGGAAGGCGCCCTTGATCCCGAAGCCGGCGAACAGCTGCGGGAGCTGGCCGATGTGGCCGAACAGGTCGCAGACAAACCCCGCGTCGGAGGGGGCGCCGCCCAGCTGCCGGGCGACCTCGCGGCCGCGGCGGAGGTTGCGGATGATGGCCTCGCCCGAAACCAGCCATTCCTCCGGCAGCACAAACCACGGGCCGATCTTCAGCCGGCCGGCGCGGGCCAGCTCCTCCACCTGCGCGCGGCGCTCGGGCCGGATCTCCAGGTAGTCCTCGAGCACGACGGCCTGGCCGTCGGTCGTGAACGGCCCCCGCAGGGTGCCCGACGCGAGATCGTCCAGCGTGCGGTCGAGCAGATGCACCAGCCGGTGGCGGAAGGCCTGGAAGGGCTGGTACCATTCGCGGTCCCAGTGGGCGCTCAGGACGTAGTGCACGGGGCGCAGGGCCGCGGCCGGGCGCCTCGGTTTGCGGGTGGGGTTTTCCATGGGTCGGGCGGGGTGTGAACGTTGAAGGTGGAGGGGCGGCCGGCGGCGCGGGTGGAGGGCCCGGGCCGGATCGCCGCCGGGGTCAGTACTCGGTGCAAAGTAGATGCACCGGCGGCCGGTCCTCCTCGATCTTGGGGAAACGGCCGACGGGGTTGAGAAAGAAATTGTCGGTCGCGTCATCGTTGACCTTGGAGACCTCGCCGACGATCGACGTCCCCGTGCCCTCCTCGGCCCAGAACTCATGGTACATGTACGGGGTCAGCGTGACGGACTCGCCCGGATGCAGCACGAGCTTGGTGCCCGCCGGGACGACGCGGCGCACACCGTCGAGCGACACCGCGACGTCGGTGTCCGCGAGCCGGCCGTCGGAGCGTTTCGCGTAGACCTGGCAGACGAGGTTGCCGCCGCAACGGCAGATGATGTCCTCCTGCTTGAAGGCGTGATAGTGCATCGGGGTGCGCTGGTTCTCCCGGACGATCAGGAGCTTTTCGCAGTAGGTTTTGCTGCTGAACTGCGGCAGCGTCTTGTGGCCGTTGCGCACGGTGAAGACCACGAGCCCGATCCGGGCGAAGTCGCCCGACCCGAAATCCGTGATGTCCCAGCCGAGGCCGCAGCGGCGGATCTCATCGCATTCGGGGCCCTTGGTCTTCCAGTCGGCGGGGCTCCAGTAGGCAAACGGCGGCAGCCGCATGCCGTGGCGGTGCAGGAGATCCTTCGTCTCCTCAATCAGGGCGTTGATCTGGGATCGTTTCATGGCGGTTTCGGGGGCTAAAGCTGCAGAAGGCGGCGGGCCGCCGCGGCGATGCGCGGCGGGTCGGGACGGTAGGCGTCCTCCAGAATCGGGCTGAAGGGCACGGGGACGTCCGGCGACGCGACCCGCGCGACCGGCGCGAGGAGATGTTCGCCGAAGCGCTCCATGATGCCCGCGGCGAGCTCCGCCCCGACGCCGCCGGTCTTCGGGCCCTCCTCGACGATCACGACCCGTCCGGTGGCGCGCACCGCCTCCCCGATCGTGTCGTAGTCGATCGGGGCCAGGCTGCGCACGTCGATCACCGCGGCGTCGATGCCTTCGGCGGCGAGGGTGTCGGCCGCGGCGAGCGCGTAGTGCGCCATCAGCAGCCAGCCGAGGATCGTGACCCGGGTGCCGCGGCGCCGGACGGCGGCCTGATGCAGCGGGACGACATAGTCGTCCTCCGGGATGTCGCTCGTGGCGTCGACCGCACCCGGCTCGGCGCGCGCGCCCTTGGAGCCGTAGAGCAGCTTGTGCTCAAACATCAGCACCGGATTGTCGTCCCGCACGGCGGCCTTGAGCAGCCCTTTCGCGTCGTAGGCGGTGGACGGCGCCACCACCTTGAGGCCGGGCACGCCGGTGAAGTAGCGCTCCATGTTCTGCGCATGCTGCGCGCCGCGCCCCGTGGCGCCCACCGGCGCGCGCATGACCAGCGGGACCTTGATGGCGCCGCCGGACATGTAGCGCAGTTTGGCGGCGTTGTTGATGAGCTGGTCGCTGGCCAGGAACAGAAAATCGGCATACTGCACGTCGGCGATCGGACGCATCCCCATGAGGGCGGCCCCGACGGCCACGCCGGTGAAACCCAGCTCGGCGATCGGCGTGTCGAGGATGCGGTCGGGGAACCGCTCGGCCAGGCCGAGCGTGACGGTGAACGCGCCGCCCCATCCGCCGGGCACGCCGATGTCCTCCCCGAGGCAGAAGACGCGCGCGTCGCGCTGCATCTCCTCGGCGATGCCGTCGCGCAGGGCTTCAGCGATGCCTTGGCGTTTCATGCGAGGACATCGGTTGCCACGTCGGCGGCGGCGGGCTGGGGGGCGCGCCGGGCCGTCGCGACCGCCACTTCGATCTGGGCCTCGACCCGCGTCTGGATGGCGTGGAGTTCGGCCGGGGTGATGCCGGCCTCCGCCTGCAGCCGCCGGGCGAAGCGTTCGATCGGGTCACGCGCCAGCCACGCTTCGCGCTCGTCCTTGGGCTGGTAGTGGCCGGGATCGCGGCGCGAGTGTCCGGTGCGCCGGTAGGTCAGCAGCTCCAGCAGGACGGGCCCCCGGCCGGCGCGGCAGTCGGCCGCCGCCCGGGCCGCGGCCGCGTGGACGGCCAGCACATCGTTGCCGTCGACCGTCTCGCCGCGGCAGCCGTAGATCGCCGCCCGGTCGGAAATCCGCGGATTCCGCATCACCTTGTCGATCCGGGTCGAGGCGCCGTAGAGGTTGTTCTCGCACGCGAAGATCACCGGCAGATTCCAGAGGGCCGCCAGATTGACGCCCTCGTGGAACGCGCCCTCGGCCACCGCGCCGTCGCCAAAGAAGCACGCGACCACCTGCCGGCGCCGCTGCATCTTGAACGCCAGCGCCATGCCCGCCGCCAGCGGGATGCCCCCCGCGACGATCGCGATCCCGGGCACCATGCCCTTGTCCATGTTGCCGACGTGCATCGAGCCGCCCTTGCCCTTGCAGCAGCCGGTGGCCGCGCCAAACAGCTCGTCGAGCAGTTCCTGCACCGACAGCCCCTTGGCCAGGGCGTGCCCGTGTCCGCGAAACGTCGAGGTGATGTAGTCGTCCGGATTCAGCGCGGCGCACACGCCGACGGCGGTCGCTTCCTGGCCCTGGCATTGATGGATCGTCCCCGGCATCGTCCCTTCGAGGAAGAGAAAGCGGACGCGTTCCTCGAACGCGCGAATCCGCACCATCCGCTCGTGGAGACCGAGCAGAAAATCCCGCCGGCCGGCGTCCGGGGTCAGGGAGGGCGGGGGATTCATCGCGGGCCTTTCATGGCGCTTCGAGCTCCTGCGCGATCGCCGTGAGGAAATCGGCGGCATACCGGCCGTTCACCACCCGGTGGTCGACCGAAAGGGTGAGCGAGACCCGGTGCTGCGGGATCACCTTTCCGTCCGCGACCACGGCCGCGGGGGCGATCCGGCCGATGGCGAGGATGGAGGCTTCGGGCGGGTTGATGATGGCGGCGAACGCTTCGACGTTGGCCGCGCCCAGGTTGGTGATGGTGATCGCGACCGCCGGCCGCCGCCGGGCCTCGGAGTCGCCGGCACGCAGGCGGGCGGCGAATGCCCGGATCTCGTCCGAGATCTGCGCCACGGATTTCGCGGCGGGGTCGGGGACGGCGAGCACGTAGAGGTCACCGGCGTGATCCACGGCCACGCCCACGGCGTTCGTGCCGGACGGGACGACGTGATCGCCGGCGAAGCGGCAGTTCAGGCGGTCGAACTTCTGCAGCGCCTGGCCGACCGCGCGCACGAAATAGGCATCCCAGGCGATCCGGGCCGGAGCGGCTGCCTGGCGGCGCGCAAGCAGGGGTTCGGCGTTGACGGAGGTTTGGAGGTAGAAATGGGGGACGGTCTGTTTGCTCTCGAGCATCCGTTGGGCGACCGCGCGCTGCGCCGGGCTCAAGGCAAGCGAGGCCGCCGGCCGGCTCGCGGACGCGCCTTGCGCCGCCTCGCGGTTTCGAGCGAACATGCCGGCCGCCGGCCGGCCCGCAGCCGGCGGGGAGGCTGGCGGCGCGCCGTCCTCCATCGCAATCGTCGCAATCGTCTGTCCGGCGGCGACGGCATCCTCCGTCTGAACATGCACCGCCTGGAGACGACCCGAGGCGACGGATTCAACTTCCATGGCCGACTTGTCCGTCTCGACCTCGAGCAGCGGCTGGCCGCGCTGGACCGGCTGGCCGACGTCGACGAGCCAGCGGACGACCCGGACGGCGGAGCCGGTGGTCGCGAGGTCGGGCATTTTTTGTTCGATCTCCATATTCGGTCGGGAGGAGCCGAAGGGGGCTGGGTGGCCGGGAAGAGGGGCGTCGATGGTGTCAGCGATCGGGCGCGGCGCGGGGCGGAGGGGCGGCCGCGGTCAGCCGGCCCGGCAAAAGGTGGGGCACGAGGGTGTCATTCCAGATCGGCGATGCTTTCCGGCCTGGCGCACGCGGCGCCGCGGTCGAGCCAGCTCCGGCCGATGCGGCGCACGTCCTCCCAGCGGCGGGCCGCGCCGAGGAGGACGTAGCACACCTGGCGCGCCGTCCAGCGGTTGAGGTTCATGTCCCGGCAGTTTGCGGAGTAGTCCCGCCAGAACGAGCGGATGGGTTTTCCGGCCGGCACGAAGAACTGGCCTATCGAGCCGAAGCTGTAGGGATACGGCGACCCCAATGTCCAGCCGGACCCCTGTGAGTTCAGCCAGCCAACGGGCCAGTGGTCCCAGCGTCCCGCGCCCCAGCCCGCGCCGCCTTCGGCGCCCGGCGTGGAGTGATCGATCAGCTGGTTAATGCCGGCCGGAAAATTGGTGGCGCGCCCGAGCACGGCGAACAGCAGCCCCTGCCGGTAGGGGAGCACGAGGGCGCAGCCGGGCGATCGCGCAATGGCCGCGAGCGTGGCGTCATCGCCCTGGCGCCGCACCGCACCGTCGTCACCCCAGTACACCTCGTAGCGCCGGTCGCCGTACAGGTCGACGGCCGCGAGGGTGGGGTAGTCGCCGTGCTGCGGGTCGCGGGGGAAGAGGTCCGCGAGGCGCGCGCCCGCCGGCGCCACCCCGAAGAGCTCAACCGGCTGCGTGCTGTAGCCGACGACGTCGTCCGGCATGAGGCTCTCGTAGGTCATCCGCCGCAGCACCAGGCCGTTGGGGTAGGCGAAGTAGTCCTCCGTGCCGCGCAGGCGGGGGCGCGCATCATCGTTCAGGTT
Organism: Opitutales bacterium; assembly: GCA_037916645.1. GTDB lineage: Bacteria > Verrucomicrobiota > Verrucomicrobiia > Opitutales > Opitutaceae > Fen-1467. The sequence goes on from JBAIXJ010000034.1 coordinate 5,522, forward strand.
GACGGCGAAATACGTCCAGCGCACCCAGACGCGATCCGGCCCGCGCTGGATCACGTCCACGAAGCTGTTCCGCTCGCGCCGGCCCGGGGCGTTGAAAAGCTCGGCCTCCCCGAGATTGCCCTCGAAGAACTGATCGCACATGCCGGCCCCGTCGGGCAGTTCCAGGATCGGACAGTAGCTCGCCTCGTGGCTGAAAACGAAACGCTGGGCACGGTCTTTCCAGACGATCACCACGGCCTTGCCGGCATTGCCATCGGCGTGGGGCGGACTGGGGGCGAGGCGGCCGGAATAACGGGCCGGGGCGTAGTCGCTCACCTCCCAGGCGGAAACGCCCGTCGCGGGCCGGCGGGCAAGCTCCGCCATGGTCACGGGCGCGGGCTTCTCCAGGATCGGATCCGGCCCGTCGCCCGCCCAGGCCGACGAGGCAAAAAGCAGGGCGGCGAAAAGGACTCCTGCGGTGGCCCGGTCCACCCTGGGTGCCGGCGGGTCCGTGGGATTCATCCGGTCTGCGCGCATCGCGCCCTCCATCGCGTTGGAAGCTGGATGCCCGCCGGTCATCACGCGGCCCTGCCGCAGCACCCGAGCGTCGTGATCCGTTCCAGGACCGCGTCGCGGACGGCGGCGCGACCCGCGACCAGCGCATCCTCGCGGCCGCCCACGCCGAGGAGCTCGTGGGGATTGATGCGGTCCAGCGCCAGCGCCCCGCGCACGGCGGCGAGGTAGGCCTGCTTCAGATAGGTGCCGAAGTTCACTTTGGCCACCCCCAGCGGGATGGCCTCCCGGAGCGAGTCCTCGGTGATGCCGGAACCTCCGTGCAGGACCAGCGGAATGGAGACCTGCGCGTGCAGGGCGGCCAGATGTTCCAGGTCCAGGGTTTGCTCGCCGGCGACCCGGATGTGAATATTTCCCACGCTGACCGCCAGAAGATCGATGCCGGTGTCACGGACGAATTGTCCGGCCCGGGCCGGATCCGTGAGCTGGGCCTGGCCTTCCACCCGGCCGGAGGCGCCACAGGGCAGCAGGCCGAGTTCCGCTTCCACGGCGGCCTGCCGCGCGTGGGCCCGCTCGACGACCGACCGGATGCGCCGGACGTACCCGTCGTGGGGGGTCTGCGCCCCGACCGGCATCACGAGGTTGAAGCCCACGTCCAGCGCGGTGTGCACCCAGGCGTCATCCGGGCATTCATTGAACATCAGGGCGCACGGCACCCGGGCGGAGCGTGCCGCCGCGAGGCCCAACCCGGCATACAGCGCCAGCCGCTCGTCGAGCCGGCGCCCGGGGCGGCTCAGGAAATCGCCGTTGAATCCGATGATCACCGGGGCCCGGGCGGCCTCGGCCGCGTCCAGCACCCCCTGGAGCGATTCCAGGTTCCAGCTCTCAAAATAGCCGAGGGCGTAGCCCCCCCGGCGGGCGGCCGTCATCAGCGTCGGTGCCGATTCAAGCGGCATGGGAGGTTTTTTGCGCTGAGGCGTTCAGCCGGGCGGCGACGCAGACCTGGACTCCCGTTCCAGTCAGGACCGCGAGATCCTTGGGCGAAGCCTGCCCGTCGGTCACCACCGTGTGGATCTGATGAACGTCCAGCACCTTGGTCAGGGCGCGTTGGCCAAACTTTGAGTGGTCAACCATCAGGACCAGCCGCGCACTTTGCCGGGCGACGGCCTGCTTCACCCGGATATTCGGCATGTAGGATTCAAAGGTCCCCTCGGCCGGGAATACGCCCACCGTGCCGGTGAACGCCACGTCGAAGAAGAACGTCTTGATCATGTCTTCGGCGTGGGCGCCCACAAAGCAGAGGCTGTTCGTGTCGTATTGGCCCCCGATGCCGATCACCGCGTTGTCGGCATTCTTGCTGAGCTCAAGACAGATCAAGGCCGAGTTGGTGACGATGGTCAGCCCTTTGCGCTCGTGGGCGATGAGCCGCGCCAGTTCCACGCAGGTGGTGCTGCCGTCGATGAAGATGGTGGACTTGCCGTCCAGCAACTCGATCGCCCGCCGGGCGATGGCCCGCTTCTCGGCGCGGTGCACGCTCGTCCGGGAATAGGCGGCGGTCTCGGTCAGAATGGCCGGGGCGTGGGCGCGCTGGATCCCGCCGACCGTCCGGATGACCTGGCGCCCGCGCACGAGCGGATCGAGGTCGCGCCGGATCGTCATGCTCGAGACCCGCAGCAATTTCGCCAGCTCGCCGTAGGCGCACTCCCCCCGCTCCTCCAGCCGGTCGAGGATGAACTGGCGCCGCGCGTCGGGGCTCACGATCGAACGCCGGCCGGAGGCGCGCCGCGCCGGCCTGGAAGGACTTTTCACGTCCCGGGATCCTTTGGGAGAACCTGACATTGGCAAGGCTTGACGGCGCGCGATTGTCTGTTAAATCCTAACATTAGCAAGAAAAAGTTTTACTTCGAGGCCCGGATCCCTCAATCTTCGGACCATCCAGTTCCCCATCTCCACCCCTCTCCCGGCTCCGGCGCCGCCGTGGCCGCGAGGTCAAGAAGCCACCCCGAACCAAGAAACCCCATGAGACGTTTCCTTCATGCGTTGAGTCTATCGTGCACGGCTGCTGCGCTCAGCCTTGCATTGGGGCCGAGCGTGCTCGGCCAGACCGTGGCGGACCAGCCGGCGACCGGAGCCGCGGCGGAACCCAAGACCGAGACGACGGCCGAGACGAAGCCCGAGGTCCCGGAGGAGGTCGTCAAGATGACGCCCTTCATCGTGGAGGACACCAAGGGCGAGAACACCTACCGCGCCACGAGCACCCTGGCCGGCACCCGCATCCGGACCGATCTGAATGACGTGGCCGCGGCCATCAGCGTCATCACCTCGCAGTTCCTGCAGGACACCGGGGTCAAGAACAACCAGGACCTCCTGGTGTACACCCCCAGCACGGAAGTCTCGGGCATCGGCGGCAATTACTCGGGCTTCGGCGGGCAGAAAACCTACAACGAGTCGAGCAAGCTGATCAACCCGAGCAACACGAACCGCGTGCGCGGTCTGGATGTGGCAGACAACACCCGCGATTACTTCCTGACCGATATCCCGTGGGACAGTTTCAATGTCGGCCGTATCGACCTGCAGCGCGGACCCAACTCGATCCTGTTCGGCGTCGGCAGCCCCGCCGGCATCATCAATGCGAGCATCAACGACGCCACCTACCGGAATTCGGGCCGGATCGAGGCCGTGGTCGACCAGTACGGCTCCGTGCGTGGTTCGCTGGATGCGAACCGGGTGCTCCTCAGCAACGAGCTGGCCCTGCGGGTTTCGCTCCTGGATGATCGCGAGAAATACGAGCAGAAGCCGGCCTTTAACAACCAGCGGCGGATCTATACCGCACTGCGGTTCGACAAGGATCTGCTGGGCAAGGGCAACACCACGACGGTGCGGGTGAAGTTCGAGGACGGCAGAGTCAAATCCAACAACCCCCGCATCCTCCCGCCGAATGATTTGATCACACCGTGGTTCAACAGCACCTACAACAAGGTGACGGTGAACACCGCCACGGTCGGCAACGGTTATCTTTCCTCGACTTCTCCGGCAATCAAGCTGCTCCGGCCCGGCGGCGTCGCCTCGCTCCAGGGCGTCAGCGCGACCCCGGACGTGAAATCATTCTTCACCGGGGGGAAGAGTACCCCCGACCTCGTCATGGCGGGTTCCATCAATTCGGGCCCCGGGTGGATCGTGCAGGCGGTCCGGCCGCTGGCCATGCCGACCTACGGCCAGTATGCCGCGGCCAACCTGCCCGGCGGTTCGTTCTATCAGGACAAGGTGCTGACGGACTCCTCGGTGTTCGATTTCTTCAAGCACCTGATGGATGGTCCCAACAAGCGGGAATGGCAGAATTGGCGCGCCATGAATGCCGACCTGCAGCAGACCTTTTTCCACGACAAGCTGGCCTTCGACTTCACCTACGATCGCCAGGATTACACGTCCGGCCAGAGTACCATGCTGACGGGCGGTTACTACGCGATCGGCGTCGAGGTGAACCAGATTCTGGAAGATGGCACCGCCAATCCTTACCTGGGCCGCCCGTACGTGGCGAGTTCGGATGGCTTGGGCAATTTCTCCTCGAACACCGTGCGGCAGAGCAAACGCGGGATCGTGACTGCTGACCTCAAGGCGGAAGACTATTTCGGGAAGAATTGGTTCAGCTATATCCTGGGGCGTAGTGTGTTCACGGGATTGGCGAATGAGGACGAGAGGGACTTCAAATTCGTCCAATGGGCGGAACACGCCACAACCCCCGACCTGATCACGATGTATAGGCAGCAGACGAGTTCGCTGGGCTCGATCGCGGGTGTCAGGCAGTTCGACTGGATCTACTACCTTGGCCCCAGCCTTTCCAACGCGAGCTCCGCCAGTGGGGCAAATCTCTCGCCGATCAACGTCCCCCTTTCCCCGGGTTCCACGAGTGTCGTAAAGTACTTCGATCCCACGTGGAAAACCACGGTCGGGACGCCCACCTATGTGAATCCGACGGATCCCTTCACCTACACGGACTACAACACCGGCCAACCCGTCACCGGCACCCAGGTCGATAACGTGGCCAATTACGCCGGATGGACAACGGGGCCGGTCAACTGGCTGAGTGCAAGCAACCCGGCTGATTTCCCGAGCCTGGTCATTGGGGGCAACCGCCAGAACTACCGCGATCTCTCCCAGGGCTTCACCTGGCAGGGGTACCTCTTGGGCGGTGATCTGGTCCCAACCTTTGGCTGGCGCAAGGACAAGGTCATCAATTACGACACCAACGCCCGCACCAATTCAACCACCGGGATTGCTCCGCTTGACTACGAGCTTGACCCGGCGAGCAGGCGCGAGGCCACCGGCCAGAGCCGCAATTGGAGCGGCGTTTACCACGTCCCGAAAAAACTCATGGAGAAGGTGCTGCCGGGGGTGTCCATCACCCTCTTCTACAACGAATCTAGCAACTTCAAGGCCGATGCCCCGCGCCGCAACCTGATGGGAAACATCATTCCAAACCCGCAGGGCAAGACGCGGGAAAAGGGTTTCTCGATCGGGCTCTTCAATGACAGGGTCAATCTCAAGGCGA
>JBAIXJ010000035.1:0-2618 GCA_037916645.1 Opitutales bacterium
CCCGGGGAGGAGGACAACGCCGTCTTCACCCAGCCGGCGCTGCTCGAGCAGGTGGCCGACTTCTGGCGGCGGATCGCCGAGCGCTACGCGGGCGAGGGACCGTGGCTGCGGTTCGAGCTCCTCAACGAACCGGTGGCCGACACCGCCGCGCAGCTCAATGCCTTCGCCCGGCGCCTGCTCGCCGCCATCCGCCCGTCCAATCCGACGCGCATCGTCTATCTCACGTCCAACCGCTGGAGCAATTTCGACACCGTGCCCGAGGTCGAGGTGCCGGACGACCGGTACGTCGCCTTCACGTTCCACTTCTACACCCCGATGCTCTTCACCCACCAGCGCGCAAGCTGGACCCGGCTGCCGCCCAACATGCCGCCCGTGCCCTTCCCGGGTGTGGTGCCGGACCTGACCGGCTTTGTCTCCCGGGACCATTTTGCGTGGTTGCCACCCGGCACCGAGCTGTCGGCCGCGCGGCAAATCGATCCCGCCTTCGCCCGGGTGGCAGCCTGGGCGCGGGAGAAGGCGCCGGGGCACGAGATCCACATCGGCGAATTCGGAGCCTACATCGGCGGCGACCCGGCTTCGCGGCGCCGGTACATCGCGGCGGTGCGGGCCGCGGCCGAACGCGAGGGTTTCAGCTGGGCGGTGTGGGACTACAACGACACGTTCGGCGTGCGCGACCGGGGCGGAAAGCCCACGCCGGTCCTGGAGGGGCTATTCCCGCGGCCGTGACGGCCGTGCCCGGCCATGAACGCCTCCGGCCTTGAGCCCCCGTCGCCGCCGGTCACCGGCTGGCGGCGCGTGGCGCGCGAGTGCGAGAATCTCCTGGTCATCGTGCCGCTCGCGCTCTCGGTCGCCTTGCCGCTGCTGGAGGTGATTCTGCGCCGCTTCCACACCGGCCTCACCGGCTCGATCACGCTCGTCCAGAATTTCACCCTCATCATCGGGATGGCGGGCGCCGCCATCGCCGCGCGCGAATCGCGGCTCCTGTCCTTCTCGACCGTCTCCAGCTTCCTGCGCGGACGGGTCAAGTCCGCGGCCCGGCTCCTCAGCAGCGGCGTCGGTGCCGCCGTCAGCGCCATCCTCTGCGCGGCGAGCCTTCAGTTCGTCCTTACGGAGCGGCAGGGCGGCAGCATCCTCGTCGGCAACGTCCCCGACTGGGTGGTGGAACTGGCCCTGCCCCTGGGCTTCGGCCTCATTGCCCTCCGGCTCGTCTGGCACGCGGGGACGCGCTGGCGCGACCGGGCGATCGCTCTGGCCCTGGCGGCCGCCATCTCCGGCTTCGGCGCCGTCGCGCCGGTCGATCCGGCCGCCTGTGTCGTGCCCGGGCTCGCCGCGCTGCTCGTCGCCACCGTGTGCGGCGCCCCGGTGTTCACCGCGATCGGCGGCGCGGCCCTGATCCTGTTCTGGGGCGACGGTTCGCCCATCGCGGCGATTCCCCTCAAGCACCATTCGCTCGTCACCAGCTCGTCGCTGCCCACGATCCCCCTGTTCACCCTGGCGGGCTATTTTCTCGCCGAAAGCGGCGCGTCGCAGCGGCTGATCCGGGTCTTCCAGGCCCTGCTCGGGGCCTTCCGTGGCGGGCCGGCGATCGTCACCGCGCTGGTCTGCGCGTTCTTCACGACGTTCACCGGCGCCTCCGGCGTCACGATCCTCGCGCTCGGCGGGCTGCTCCTGCCCGTCCTGCGCTCGGCGCAATATTCGGAGCGCGACGCCCTCGGGCTGCTGACCGGCGCCGGCTCGCTGGGCCTGCTCTTTCCGCCCTGCCTGCCGGTCATCCTGTACTCCATCATCGCCGGCACCACGCTCGCCAACCTCGGCTCAGCGAGCGTCAGCGTGAGCAGCGTGACGCTGGAGAAGATGTTCCTCGGCGGCCTCGTGCCCGGCATGGTGATGGTCGTGCTGACGGCTTGGTGGGGCATCCGCCGGCAGCCCCGCACGGCGGTGGCCCGGGAGCGCTTCGACGCCCGCGAGGCGCGCCAGGCGCTTTGGGCGGCGAAATGGGAGCTGCTGCTGCCGGTGGTCGCGCTGGCGGCGTTGTTCAGCGGGTTCGCCACGCCGATCGAGGCGGCGGCGATCACCGCGGCGTACGCCCTGCTGATCACCACCGTGATCCACCGGGACCTCCACCCGCTGCGGGACCTGCCGCGGGTCATGGTCGAATGCGGCCTGCTGGTCGGCGGGGTGCTCGTGATCCTGGGCGTCGCGCTGGGGTTCACGCACTTCCTGGTCGTGGCCCAGGTCCCCGACCAGCTGGCCGAGTGGTCGGTGCACACGATCAGCTCGAAATGGGTCTTCCTGCTCGGGCTCAACGCCGTCCTGCTCTTCGTGGGCGGGCTGATCGAGATCTACGCCGCGATCGTGGTCGTGGTGCCGCTGCTCATCCCGATCGGCATCGCGTTCGGCATCGACCCGGTCCACCTCGGCATCATCTTTCTGGCCAACATGGAGCTGGGCTTCATCGCCCCGCCGGTGGGGCTCAACCTCCTGCTTGCGTCCTACCGCTTCAACCAGCCGATCACCACCGTCATGCGCGCCGTGCTGCCGATGCTGCTCGTGCTGCTCGCCGGCGTGCTGCTGATCACCTACGTCCCGCCGCTGACGACCTTCCTGCCCGGGCTGTT
>JBAIXJ010000036.1:0-1838 GCA_037916645.1 Opitutales bacterium
TCGCGGTAACGCCCGGCGTCGAAGGCCGCGAGCGCCAGGTTGCGCACATAACCGGCGTGATCCGGGCTCAGCGCAACGGCCCGCCGCAGCAGCAGGCAGGCGAGCTCGACGTCCCCGGACTCGTGGAGACTGCAGGCGTCGTTGTTGAAGCGCAGCGCGCGCCGGCCGTTCACGTACTGAAAGACCTCGATGCCCATCAGCGGGAGCGCGTCCCCGGGATCATCCAGGAGGTTCAGCGTTTTGCCGAGGGTCAGGCCGACGTCGTCGGCATCCATGCCAAGGTAGGCCGCATCCTCCAGATCTTCCCGGGGCAGCGCCCGGGCCCGCAGCAGCGCATCGGCGGCCGCCCGGGCGGCGCGCCGCGCCTTCCGCGCCTCCGCGTCGGCCTCCTCGGGCGCAACCAGCGACCGATATTCGGCTGCCGTCACCGGCTGGTCGCGGCTCACGGCGTACGTCTCCGGTCCGACGTCGATCTCCAGCACCCGCAGGGTGGCCGCCGCCACGCCGATCAGCGCGGCACCCCGCTGGGGTGGCGTCGGGTCAAGCTCCAGCGCCTTGTTGAACGCGGCGAGCGTCGCCTCGTCCTCCTCCTTCTCCTCCGCGCCCGCCGCGACGCGCAGCCCGGCCGCGCCGAACTCGATCCAGGAGGCCGCCGAGCGCAGATCCTTTTCCGTCAACTCCTTCGCTCGCGACCGCGCTTCCGCCGCGTGCGCCGGGTCGCCGAGCAGCAGCCGCGTCAGCACATGCTCCGCGCCCACCGAGCCGTACTCGCTGGCTGCGGCAAGCCTGGTCTCAAGCTCCGCCAGCTCCGGCCCGGACAACTGGACGCGAAACGCCCGCAGGATCCGGGAACTCCCGAGGTAACCCAACGCCGCGGCGTTCTCCGGGTCCTGGGCCAGCGCCGCCAGAAACTGGTCGAGGGACCGGCTCATCCCGCCCGGCTCCCCGCCCCGGACGGTGTCCCGCAGAAAGTACAGCACGCCGAGGTTGGCCCGCAGGTCCGGTTTGTCGCGGTTCTCCGCCAGCGCGCCGCGCGCCTTCGCGAGGGCCGCCTCAAATTCCTCCCGGTGCCTGGCCACCAGGTCAAATCCGCCGATCGGAATGTCGGCCCGCGCGGTGGGGTCGCGGGCGATCGCGCGCAGCGCGGCCGCCGTTTCGTCATCAAGCGTGGCCCGCCCCACATCTCCGGCCGCAGCGCCGGCCGCGGCGAGCAACAGGGACGCCACCGGCAGAATGAGACGGATCGGAATCGCTCTCATTTCAGTTGGCCCAGGTCGAGCGCGACCACGAGCTCGGACACCGCGCAGCCTTTCTCGCGCAACTGCCGCACCGCGGTTATGTCCTTCGTCGCCGTTTCGGGCGGCACCACCCAGCGCCGGCCTTCGAGGGCCAGGATGCGCCCGTCGTTCTCCAAGTCCTCGACCGCCTCGGAATCCAGCCACCGCCACCGCAGCCATCCGCCCTGCCGCCAGACCCGGTTCCCGGACTCGTCCGTCTCCACCAGCGCATAGAGCGGCGGCGGCGGGGCGTCGGCGCGCCAGCGTTCGGCATACTTCCGCAGCCAGTGGGCGCACTGTCGGGCGGGCGCCGCAACGTCGTCATTGGAGCCGAAACGGATGCCCTCGCCTCCGGAGTGGGCCTCGCAGTAGGCGCCGTAGCGCTCGGCGATCCCCGCGAGGAGATCGAGGATCTCGACGGGCCGGCCCCCCTGGAGCCGGCGCGCCTGATCGCGGAGCGCCGCGCGGAGTTCGAAAATGCCGTCGAGGCCGCGCAGCACCGCGTCCCGGTCCTCCTTGCCCAGCGCGAGTTCGACGGTGGCGATGATCTCATTCTCCATC
>JBAIXJ010000037.1:0-2304 GCA_037916645.1 Opitutales bacterium
GATGAAGGGTGGCTCGGCGCCATGCTCGGCTATCTGAAGATGGGCGTGGTGACCGCCACCAGTGCCATCGTGCACCAGGAGGACGCGCTGGTGAATCTGGCGGGGAAGTACGAGAAAGAGGCGGCGGCGCAGCATTGCGGACTGCTGTTGATGCAGAGCCTGCACGAGCGGGGTTTCCCCCTCGACGCCATCGACGGGTTGACCAACGCGCAGTTTCTCGCGGTGATGCGCGACTACTACGGGGAGGCCGGCGCGAGGCTCGGCACGACGGAGGCCGTGCAGATGCGGGCGGCGGTCAAGGCGGCGCTGCGGAACCCGGACGTCGGCCGGCTGGTTTCCGGATCGAAGGAGCTGTTGCGCGTGGATTCGGGCCGGGATTATTTCGGCCACGGCGCCCTTGCGGGATCCGAGCTCGACTCGTGGACCAACGCGGCGCTCATGGCCACCGATCTGACGAGCATCGCGAACGTGGCAATGATGGTCGCACCGATGAGCACATTCCGGGTCTCCGGGAGAGTGGCGGGCGTGCGGTATACGGGCGTGTTCGGCGGGGCCGAAGGCGGCGCCGTGCAGACGGCGCGCGAAGGCTTCCTGGAGGCGACCCGGCTCACGAAGCTGCCCGCCGCGTTGCAGGAGACGAAGGCCGGCCAGCTGATGGTCAGCCAGACCAGCCAGTTCCTGGCCAACAGCACCTGGACGCAGCGGCGGGCATTCGAGATGGCCACGTTCCTCGCGGCCGGCAAGACCGGGGAGGCGGTCGGCGGGACGATCGGAGTGATGCGGGGCACGGACGGCAAAACCGAGGCGGAGGCCGGCCGGATGCTGGCCGAGATGTTCACCATGTGGTCGGCGGGCGACGCCGATGCGCTGAAGGAGGCGGCCGGGGCGCACGGCATCAATCCGGAGCATCTTGAGACGGTGGCGCGGCAGGTCGAACGGGAAGGCCAGGCGGCGGAGGAACTGGCGGCGGCGGGCGAGCGGCATGCCGGGGCGGTTCGGGAAACACTGCCGGCGGAGCCGGGTGCGGGGATTTCGGCTGAAGGACGCAGCGCCGCGGGCCGGCTCAAGGAACAGATCGACCGCGAATTGCGGCAGCTGGAAAAGGAAGTGGCGGCCGGAAAGGCCACCGCCAATTCCTTCAAGCGTCTCGGGGAGTTGGAGGACGCGTACAAGGCGGCAGGGGCCGCGGAGAGAGGCGGGGAAGCCGAGGCTCGCGCTTTGCTGGAAAACGTCGAAAAGGCGGCCGCGGACGGGAAGGCCGCCCGGACGCAGGCGCAGGCGGTGGCCTCCGAGGTGGCGGACGCCAAGGCAAGATTGCCGGGGGAAAAGACCAAGCCTGCGCCCGCGGTCGAAGCTGCGGGCGACAAAGGGGGCGCCGGCGGCGGGACCAAACTCAGCGCCAACGTCGAGGCGGAGGCCAAGTCCGCCGTGGCCGGGGCCCAAACGTTGGTGACTCCGGATGCGGCGGTGCCGGCGGCCAAACCGCGGCCGGCGCCGCGCCCCACTGCGGCGCCGCGGGCCGCAGGCGGGCCGAAGATGCCCTCATTGCGCGACGGCAATTCGCTGACCGCGGATGCGGAAAGGCTCTGGATCGGACAGCAGTATGACGAGGCGCTGGAAAGGTGTGAATCGCGCCTGGCCGGGTTGAAACAATACGGGGCGGCGACCGGAGAAGGGGAGGCGGCCGCGGCGGAGCTGTCCGAGAAGATCGCGGGTTTGCGCGAGCTCCAGGAGATCCGCCGGGAGCTCAAGCCCATGGCCAAGCCGGAAGGCGTTCCGGATTACCACGCCGACGTGAATGCCGAGGAAGTGGCGGAATTCGAGGCCGTGATTCAGCGGGAGAAGGATCTTCCCCTGGAGGCCAGGAGCGTGAAGCTGGAGCCGGTGGCGGGGAATCGGAGGCTCGCCTCGCTCACCGATCCGTATTGGGTGAAGGTGAAGAAGGACGGCCAGTGGGTCACCGTCGGCCTGTTCAAACGCAGCGCCCGGGGGGGCTTGGATTTGGAGGCGGAGGAGGTCTACGCGAAGTTCACGCGGAGATTCCAGGACCAGCTCGGCGTGGAGGTGCCGGCCTGCACGCGCGCCAGGATGACGGTGGAGACCCGGGTGCTCGAAAAGGACGGCAGCGTGACGATTCTCAAGGCCGAAGCCCAGGATGGCCTTTTCGTGCGCTGGGCCCCGGGCACGGATCTGGAGAAATTCGGGTATTATGCGCCGGCGCTGTTCAAGCAGCAGATGGCGCTGGATCGCGTCGTGGCGGCGCTGTTCTTCGATTACGACCGCAAGGCCGGCAATTTCATGGTG
>JBAIXJ010000038.1:0-4006 GCA_037916645.1 Opitutales bacterium
AGAGCATGTGGAAGGCTTTCGTCCAATTCACCGCGCAGCGCTACAATGCCCTGGCGCCCGGCTCCATCGCGTTCGAAATCGAAAACGAGCCCAACGCCTCCAATTTCTGGAGCGGCACGATGGCCGATTACACGAATCTCCTCGCTGCGACTTACTACTGGATCAAGCAGGTGGCGCCGCAGGCCCCGGTGCTCACCGCCGCCCTGGCGTGCGACAAGTCGCAGATCGCCCAGATCGGCGAAATTGATACATGGGAAGACGCGATCCTGGCCACGCGTTCGGGCAACGGCGGATCGACCGCGCCGCTCGCCTACGACGTCGTGGCCGTCCACGACTACTTCTTCCCCGGCCACTGGAATCCGCCGCCCGCCTGGGGGTGGATCGACGACGATGTGAGCGGCTGGACCTTCTCCAATTATCTCCAGCACATCATGCATCTCGAGAAGAAGGCCGGGGTCACTGCGCCGATCTGGATCACGGAGCTGGGCTTCCCGGCCGCGGGAACCGATGATATTGCGACGCCGCCCGATCCGACCATGCAGGCCGCCTGGCTAACGAATGCGTTCGACCAGGCGCTCGCGCTCGGCGTGCAGCGCGTATTCTGGCTTTTTGCGGTGGACGATCCCGGCGGCGGCAACTTCGAATACATGGGCCTGAACGACGTCAATGACACGCCGCGTCCGGCGTTCACGGCCTACTCGCACCCGACGCCCCTCATCACGATCATGAACGAGAGCGCGGTATTCGTGTGGTCCGCGCTGGGCATGCAGCAGATGCCCGATCAGGTGACGCCGGGGCTCAGCCAGCCCGACGGCACGATCCAGCTGTTTGTCACCGGCGTCTGGGACGGCACCATCCCGGATCCCAATGTTTTCGCCCCCTCGGGGGGTGTCGTGAGCCGTTTTACCGTGGGCGCCCTCGACGATCCGGCGAGCTATTCCACCGTCGAGCGGCTCTACATCCAGCTGAACCCCGGTCCCCAGCCCACCGTGGCCACGGGCACCGTGACGACCAATGCGGGAACGTACGTGAAATATCCCTATCCGGTGCTGTATCCCCTCGGCCTGCCTTGCACGATGCCGTCGGACGGGATCCTGACGAACGACAACTGTGCCGCGTACAACGGCATGGTCGGCGTCTTTCCGATCCACGGCGACCTTTTGAACCTGGTCGGCTTCTACGTCGCCGATCAGGCCGAGTTCGTCGATGGCACGACCTACCCGGGGGCCTTCTATGGTCAGCTCTGCCTGGCGCGATCGACGGACGGCGGCGTGACCTGGACCAAGAAGGGACCGACCCTGATCGGTGAACCGCTGGCGCCGACCGCGCCGCTCAACGCCGGGCCCAACGGGCTGAGCCAGCCCGGCGTCATCCGGGCCGGTGGTTACTACTACGCGTATTTCGGGTACTTCGCGAGCGGCTGGTTCACGCCCAACTTGACGGGTTCGCAAGGCGTCAAGGTGGCGCGCGCCCACGTCAAACCGGACGGGCTTCCGGACACCTGGGAGTGGCTGACGAGCGATCCCACGACTCCGTGGCAGCCGGGGCTCGATGCCATCCCGGCGGTCTCGCTCTTCAGCAACATCCGCGGCGGCATGCTGGGCGTGACCTACAACAGCTACCTGAAGCGGTACCTGATGATCATGATCGAGGAGGATGGCTGGTATTATTCCACGCTCCCCGCCGCCGATCTCGAAACGCAGAGCTGGACCAAACCGGTGAAATTCTTCGACGTTCCCGCGCCTGGCAACTGGCGCCACGGCTATCCCACGTGGGAGAACGCCTCGTTCGTGACGCAGGGCGCCAAGGTGGGCAAGACCCGCAAGGCCGGATCCATCATTTTCAGCTACACGCCGAACTGGGGCGTCGCCACGCAGAATCGTGAGTTCGACGTCGCCACCTTCATCCTGAACCAGGACGGCCTCTAGCGGCGGTTGCGATCTGTGCCGGGCGCCGGGTTTCTCCGGCGCCCGGATTTCGCGGGCCTCGCTGCCCGCCTTCGCTCCTTCGGCAGGCTCAGGAACTCCGGCGCGGCGGCGGGTTACTCGATGCGCAGCGCCTCGGTCGGGGCGATGCGCGCCGCTTTTCTGGCCGCCCGCCTCCGCTCGTTGAGCTCCGGCGCGGCGTCAATCTACTCCAGACGCAAGGCCTCGACTGGATTTACGCGGCTGGCTCTTCTGGCCGGCAGCCAGCAGGCAACGAGGCCGATGACGAGGAGCAGGATCGTGATCCCGGCGAACACCACCGGATCGTGGGCCGAGACCCGCATGACCAACCGGCTCTGGGCCAGGATAAGCGTGGCGCCCCAGGCGCCCACCAGCCCCAGCGCGAGACCGATCAGCAGATTCGTCAGGCCGCGCGCGAGAACCAGGCGGGCGATGCGCCCGGCCGTCGCGCCAAGCGCCATGCGGATGCCGATCTCGCGGGTGCGCCGGGCGGTGGACTGGGCCACGACCGCGTAGATTCCGACTGCGGCCAAGGACAGCCCGATCAGTGCAAAGGTCAGGAACAGTGTCCCAAAGACGCGCAGGAACCAACGCTGCCATTGCAGCGCGCCCGGGAGGGCGACGACGCTAGACAACGGCAGATCAGCGTCCAGTTGCTGCACCGCCGCCCGCAGGGGTTTCGCGAGCGTGGCCGGATCAGCGGAAGTCCGCACCAGCAACGCCATCCACGCCCACGGTTCTTGGCGGTACGGCACAAAGATCAGGGGCGGCGCCTCTGGGTCACGGGGATTTTGCACGATGTTCGCGCAGACGCCCACTACCGTCAGCCAGGCGCCGGGCTTGTTGCCGTCGACATACCGGAAGCGCCGGCCCACGGCGGGCTGGTCCGGCCAGAATTGCGCGGCGAACTCACGGGTGACCACCGCGGCCTCCTTGCCCTTGTCGCCGTCCGGCGCCGCGAACCCGCGACCCTGCAGGATGGGCAGGCCGATCGTCGCGAGGTAGTCGGGCGTCTGCACGACAAAGGAGGCGCGCGGCGGCTGCTTCGGATCGGGGTTGGGCCGGCCGTCGATCTCGATTCCATGTGTCCCGGCGCCCTCGCCAGGAAGGAAGGAGGCGATGGCGGCGTGGCTGACGCCCGGCAGCGCGGCGAGCAGGGGCTCGAGCCGCTCCCCGAACTGGCGGCGGGCCGCCTCCTCCGCGTAGTGCTCGCCCGGGCTGTCGGGGAGCTGGAGGCGGGCGGTGAGGATCCGCTCGGCGGGCACGAAGGCGTTCAGGGCCTGCATCGCGTAGAAGCTGCGCATCATCAGGCCCGCGCCCGCCAGCAGCACCACGGCGAGGGCGAACTGCAGGACCACCAGCGCGCCGGTCAGCCGCTGGCCCCGCCGGCTTCCGGCCCCCGCGCTATCGTCCTTGAGCGTCGTGTTGAGGTCGACGCGGGAGGCGCGGAGCGCGGGCAGCAGGCCGAACAGGAGGCCGCTCAGGACCGAGATCGCGGCGAAATAGGCGTAGGCCCGGTAGTCCATCGTGAAGATGATCCAGTATGGCTTGCCCACGGCTTCCGGCTGCGTCGCCAGGTCGAAGGCGCGCACGCCGAACACCGACAGGCCGAGGCCGATCAATCCGCCGAGGCAGCTCAGGAGCACGCATTCGGTCAGCAGCTGCCGGACGATCCGCCAGCGTGAGGCGCCGAGGGCGACGCGGACCGAAAGCTCCCGGCGCCGGGCGATGGCGCGGCTGAGCATCAGGTTGGCCACGTTGGCGCAGGCGATGAGAAGGACGAACGCGACCGCCCCGAGCATCGTCAAAAACACCGTGCGGATCGGGCCGCCGTTGACGGCGCTGTTGAAGGTGCGCACCAGCGGCTGGATTTCGCGATTCGAGTCGGGAAACTCGTGCGCGAGGCGGCGGCCGATGACCGCCAGGTCCTCGCCGGCCTGCGCGACCGAGACGCCGGGCCGGAGCAGGCCGACCAGGTGCAGCCAGCGGTTGGTCCGCCGTTCCATGTCGGCGTTGGGCACGAGCGGCACCCAGACGTTCTCGATCTCCGGGAAATTGAA
>JBAIXJ010000039.1:0-1594 GCA_037916645.1 Opitutales bacterium
ACCACCCACTGCCAAGCGCAGAGGGCGCACAGCGCCAGGGCCAGCACGATCAGGACGTTGCTCAGGAACTTATTCATTCCGGAGCAGGATTCGTCAGGAGGGCCAAGCAGATCAAGCCTCTTCTTCCATCGTGTTTTCCCCTCGTGCCGAGCCGCAAAAATGGGTGTCGCCCCGCCCCCGCCTGTGCTACGACTGTCCGCCGAATGACGATGGGCTGGATGCTGCGCGCTGTCTGGGTGCTCCCCGGAGCGACCCTGTTGATCCTGGGCGCCGGTTCCTCCGCCGCCGCGCCGGCCAGGCTGACGTTCCGGTTGCCCCAAGCCGTCACCTTCGAACTCGAACCGGCTCCCGGCCCGGCGGCTGCCCGGTCGGCTTCGAGCGGGTGGGTGCCGGCCCGCCCGCTGCGCGGATCGGCCCCAGCCTGCGAGTTCGGTGATCGGGTGGCCGTGCAACTGGATTCCCCGACCTCTCTGCCAGGGTTGCTCGAGCGCCGCCCGCTCAGGCTGGCGCGAACCGTGACGTCGAACCTGTTCGTCCTGCAGGCGCCGGACGCGCGGACGGCGGCGGGCGAAGCCGATCGGCTGGCGGCCTTGCCCGGCGTGGTCCTCAGCTATCCGGTGATGCGGCGCGCGGTGGATCTCCACGGCGCCTACGCCCCGCGGCCCAATGATCCGTACTTCTACGTGCAGTGGCCCTGCGAACACCGGCTCACCAACGGCACCATCGTCGGCCCCGACCTCAACGTGCGCGCCGCCTGGCCCGTGACGCGGGGACAAGGCGTCACCATCGCCGTCGCCGATTCCGGCGTGGAGTTGGAGCACGTGGAGTTGGTCCAACGGGCCCAGGGCGCGCCGCACCACAACTTCAGCGACGGGACCACGAACGCGGTGCCGTGGGCTGGCACGGCGAGTTGGGCGCACGGCACCGAAGTGGCCGGCCTGGCGTTGGCCGAGGCCGACAACGGGCAGGGGCTCGCCGGCGTGGCCCCCGCGTCGAAGCTCGCCAGTTGGCTCATCCTCGATCCCTCCGCCGCGTTGGTCAGCGACGAGCACCTCATGGAGGCCTACACGTTCAGCCCCGATCTCGTGAGCGTCCAGAATCATAGCTGGGGCATCCCGGGCGACATCCAGGCCGGGCCGACTCCGCTCGAGCAGATCGGCCTTTCTCAGGCCTTCACCGCCAGCCGCGGCGGTCGCGGTGTGATCATGGTGCGGTCCGGCGGCAACGGGCGGGCCGTTGGGGACAGCGCCGACGATAATGGATACGCGTCCGACCCGCGCGTCATCGCGGTGGCGGCGGTGGGCGTCCAGGGCCGCGCCGCCGCCTACAGCAGCCCCGGCGCGTGCCTGCTCGTCGCCGCCCCGGGCGGCGAGACTGGCGCCCGGCTCTTCACGACCGATCTGCTGGGAACGCGCGGCGCCAATTTCCTCAGTTACCCGCCGCCCTATGAGTACCTGTCGGACTACGCCTTTGACGCGCTCGGCTTCACGGGGACTTCCGCCGCGGCCGGCCTGGTCTCCGGCGTCGCCGCGCTCGTCTTGTCCGCCAATCCTGACCTGGCGATCCGCGACGTGCAGTTGATTCTCGTGCTCTC
>JBAIXJ010000040.1:0-7231 GCA_037916645.1 Opitutales bacterium
CCGCACCAATGGAAAGGCTGCAGACCAGCATCGCCAGATACGCCCCGGCCGCCAGACCGCTCACGGGCAACACGCCGCCGATCGCAGACCACCGACTGTTCAGCACCTGATCGCACGGGCTTCCGCCGTCGCAGCCGATCATCGGCCCGCCCCTCAGATAATGCCAGCTCAGGAAACTGCTCAACGCCAGACCCAGCACGCTCAAACCCGCCAATCCCCACTGCCACCAAGGCCAGGAACGGCGAACCCGCGCCTCTGCTTCGCCGGCAATCATGGTCCGATCCGCGGGGGCGTCGGCATGCCGGCGCGATACGCCACCCCGCCGTTCCCGGGCGGACGGACGCGGGCTCGACCTGTGCTCACGGAGTCATCCGGTAATATCGGTTCGGCGCACCGGGGGTGGGCAGGTTGCCGCCGACCGGCGCCCCGCCGGCATGTGGCCGGGTCAATGCGGTGGTGAGCGTGATTCCGGAGCCGGAGACGTCCGCGCCGGCCGCGTGCGAAAATCGGAGCGGGGCGGCGAGGGTGATGGTGGCCGGACGCCCCGGGCCGCCCCGGAAGCCGGCCGGAAAGCCGCGCTCCGTGGACACGACCACCGCCGTCTCGAAGTTCCGGCCGTGATCGATGTTGATGGTCTGGCCCGCGCCAAAGCCGATGATGCTGTGGACGACGATCTCGGCCGCGCCGACGTTGGTGGCGGCGCCCAGCGTGGTGCCGCCGGAGGTACCGACCGCCGAGATGACGGCGGTCTCCTGGCTCGCGCCCGTATCGACCGTGATGGTCTGTCCGGGACCGAATTCCTCCACGCTGTCGACCTTGATGTTGGCCACGCCCACGGACGCTGCGGACGCCAGGACGGTGTCGGGCTGCACGAGAAAATCGGTGCCGTTGCTGTCGGTGTCGGAGCCGTCGGGAAAACGGCCCACGCTCCGGTTGGCGATGTCGTCCGGCCCGGGCGGCTCCCAGAACGGCCGGGATCGGGTGGGCGTGGGCGCGCGACTTCCGCTCTCCGTGGGCCCGCCGGCCGCTTGGTACCCTTCCGCCGCCCATGGGTCGGTGAGGAGGCCGTAGTTAAGACTGTCGACGACCAGGCCGGCGCCGTCGCGCAGCACCATGCTGCCCGCGTAGACCAGGCGACCGGGCCTGGTTTGATCCGGTCGGGCGAGGGTGGGGCCCCCGAACCATTGAGTGGGCGCCGGCGTGCCCTGGTAGCCCGCGGCCGTGACGCGCGGGTCACGCACTACCGCGTTAATCGCATGATCGCGGGACAGCGGTTGGTCGAGCGTCAGGCCGGTGCCCAGCGCCTCGACGGGCTCGTTGCTGGAGTGGGCAAAGGCCGTCGCCGGCTCGAAGCTGATCCCCGTTCCGCGCACGCTGAAGGGAATATTGGCCGCGTGGTTGAACTTCAGCGGAGCGGCCAGATCGAGGCCCGTGCCCGCATCTTCGCCCGCCCTCAGCGCCCCGTGGAACGTGCTCCGGACCGATGGGGTGCCGACCCGCGTGACCGTGACGGTCTCGATGCCGTGCCCGACGCTGGCGATGTCCAGCCTGATCTGGTCTCCGACGGAAATATCGGCGACGGACGACACCCTGATGTTGGTGTCGCCGGCTTTCGCGTCCGCCGACAGCCAGGCTTGCGTGCCTGGTTTGCCGACGGCGGTGACGGTAGCCACCTCGTACCGCTCGATGCCGTTCGCGACGGCCGGGGACGCGGTGCCGTAGCCGAGGGCGATCTTCTCGCCGACCGCGAACCCGGCCGTGTTCGTGACCGGCACGTTGGTCGAACCCGGCGGAACGGTGATGACCGGACCGTCGGGGAGCGGTTGCCACAACGTGGTGCTGCCGCTGGCCGCAGTCCCGAGACGGGCGATCGTGCGGGTCTCCGCGCCGGCGCCCGTATCGACGTCGATCGGGTCGCCGACTTTCATCCCGGTCGTGCTCCGGACGTAGAGCGTGGTGTCGCCCTGGTGCGCGGGGACCGCGAGCCCGGAGTCGGCGAGGCCCAGCAGGTAGAAGCCTTTGGCCGCGAGTTTTGTCCCGGCCGGTATCGTCACCGACGAAAAGACCGGCTCCTCGGCCGGGTGGTGGGTCAGCGTCCAGTGGGAGATGTCGACGGCAGCGGCGCCGGCGTTGTAGAGCTCGATGAACGAGTCCGTCGGGTTGAAGGGCGAACCGGTGCTGATGCGGAATTCGTTGATCTTGATCGGGCTGACGTTCCGCACCTTTTCGGCCGCCGCCTCGGACTGCCTCGCGCCGGTCGCCGGCTCGGTCCACGAAGCGTGGCCGACCAGGTCGCCGTTGAAGGGCGTCGGCCCCGAGGTGACCTTGAAGGTCGCGCTCACGCTGGCCCCCGGGGCGATTGGGCCCGCGAACGTGGCCGACGGGTCAGTCGAGCCCGCGACCACGGCGGTCCACCCGGTGGGCACGGCCAGGCTCAACTTGACGTCCGTCGCGGGCGCCCCCGCCGCGTTGGTGAAGGTCACGGCGGTCTCCTGCGAGGATTGCGGCGAAAAGGTCTGGAGTCCGGGCGGCCGCGCCGTGGCCGCTGCCGGGGCCAGGCGGAGCCGCGGCACGTTGTAGCCGGCCGCGACGATGTTGGCTTGCACCAATTGGTCGGTGGCGTCCGTCGGAAAGGTCCCGGCCGCCGTCATCGCCCCTTCATAGAAGGTGCCCTGCGAGCCGTTGCTGTTGTCGCCACCGTTGCCCAGGAGAATCGCCCCCTGTTTGCGCATGGGATCATAGGTGGCGTTGACGCGGGGCCCGTCGAACATGACGGCCAGTTCGCCGCGCTGCGCGTCGCCGCCGAGCGAGGTCCAGTGGTGGGGTTCGCCCTTGGCGACCGCGGTCACAAACCGCCAGTCGATGCTCGGCAGTTGGACGCAGAGCTTGGATCCGTCCGGATTCACACAGCCGACCAGGTTGTTCTCCTGGTCGGTCATCACCCACGGCCCCGGGGGATTCCCGTGATACCAGACATTCGCGCTGCCGTAGTAAGTGGTTTCCATCGTGCCATTGCCATCGTCGCGGCTGTCGGTCTCGGCGTTGCCGTAGTCGAAGCAGCAGCCGCTGTTGTAATGCTGACCGTTGACGACCCAGTACTGTCCCTCCGCCTGGTCGTCGACCGCGGTGCCCTTCGCGTCATTCCCGCGGAGGCCCATGCCCGGCTCGATGAAGACGCCGTAGACTCGGTGGCCCATGATCGTAATCGGCGCCATGTCGGCGAGCGGGAGGTTGTTGAACCCGCCCATGGCCGGGCCGCTGAATCCGCCGCGGGGCGCCTGGGTGAGGTGGTTGCCGTGGCCGGACTGGTCGTAGAGCGTGGTGATCCAGCAATAGGTGTTGGCGCAGAAGGCGTCCTGGGCGGCCGCGTCGGCGTATCCGCCCGGATCCGACCCGGAGGGCTGGACGACGCCGATGTCCAGGGTTTTGCCGTCCGACTGGCGCATGATCTGGTAAAGCGGGCCGTTGTAGGAGGCGTACAGTGCGCGCGTGGAGCTGTGTGCGGCCACACAGGGATCGCCCGCCGCAGCGTAGATGTCGCAGGGTCCCGGCGGCCGGGGCGGTGCACCCTCCGCGCCGTGTCCGGCCTTGGCGGCGATCATCAACGTGGCGACTGGCAGCGTGACCGCCACCACGAGCATGGTTAAGAAACCGGTTTTCGTCTTCATGTCCGTCCTTCGGTCTGGCAGGCTGCTGTGAAAAGGGAAGATCCTACGCGAAGGTGGGCTGGCAGCGTGGATTTCGTCGCGAACGAACCGAGTTCGTCGATTCTGACCGGTTGGTGTCGCCTCGAGGCGAGGGTTTGTCGCTTGGGCCCGGTGGCTGCAGACACGCCGCGGGCACCGCGGGCGTTACGCTGGGGTCGGCGGGGGTGGAGCGCTGAGCGTGAGTCTGGTCGTGCGCGAGAGATTCCAGGCGGCCCCCAAAACGGTGCGGATCCGTGATGACGGGCCACGTCACGATAGTGGCAATTGCGCAAAACTCCAGTGGTCTTGCACCAGCCGAAGATCCTCGCGATGCGTCGGCGCTTCCCTTCATGGAGGTTGCCAGGGAACGATGGAACCGATGCGCCAACGGCTATTCGGCGAGCCCGGGCACGGGGATGTCCCGGCGGATTTCCTTGAAGAAGCGCGGCCGCATGTCGCCGAGCCACGGGTCCAGAAAACGTTCCTGCAGATCGATCGGGACCGTCCGGTACACGCCGGAGTCCCGCGTCGAATAGAGCACCTCGCCCTTCGGATCGATCACGGCGGTGTCGCCGTCGTACACGGCCGACACCACAAAGACGTGGTTCTCCAGCGCCCGCGCGCGGAGCAGGACCGTGGAGGCGCCGGCGGCCGGGACGAAGATGATCTCCGCACCCTGGACGGCGAGCGCCCGGGCGGGATCGGCGTACTGGGAATCCCAGCAGATCATGATGCCGATCTTCCCAAAATCGGTGGTGAACACCGGGTAGGCCACCCCCGGCGTCAGCCCGCCGTCGACCTCCTCGCGGGGGAGATAGACCTTTCGGTACTTGCCGACCACCGCGCCCTGGCGGTCGATGAGCACCGCCGTGTTGTAGACCACCGGGCCCTCGCGTTCGAACAGTCCCGCCACGATGTAGGTCCGATATTGGCGGGCCTTCTCCCCGAGCCGGGCCGTGGACGGTCCGGGAATCGCCTCGGCTGTGCCCACATAGGTCTCCGAATTCCCCATGACGGGGATGCCTTCGCCAAGACAGACGATGTCCGGATGGCCCGCCGCGATTTCATCGAGGGCCTGCAGGAAGGCCTTGAGATTCGCCTCCTTGCCCGCGGTGCCCCGGGGGTGCAGGGAAACGCTGCCGATTCGGACCACCCGCGGCGGCGGGGTCGCGATCTCCTCGAGAGAAATGTCGTCCCACCACACGGTCCCCTGCGGCGCCCATCCGAGGTTCAGCTCCAGTTTGACCCGCGCGGCGCGCGCCGGGGCCGGGACCCGAAGTGTCAGCCGCGTCCAGTCCCCCTCCGGGTGGGTCTCGTAGGCGTAGTCCGGCTGGCCCACCTGCGCGCCCGACGCGTCGAACCAGTTGAGACGCGCCACCACCTGCCGCTGCGGATCGGCCACGAAGCGGGTGCGATAGTACGCCGTCAGCCGGTAGTACTGCGCGGCCGTGATGTTCTCGATGACCCGGACCCAGCCGCCGTATTCCGCGGCATTGCCATTGCCGGAGATGGCCAGCGCGTTCGGAGCGGAGCGAAAATCGGCGGTGTCGACGAAACACCTCGGCCTGATCTCGTCCCGCGGCGCCCAGGTGTTCCAGCCGGCCGGACCTTGCTCCGCCGCGCCGAAGTCCTGAAGTCTCACATTCAAACCCTGCCCCCGCCCGGGGAGGCCGAGACCGGTCGCGAGCAGAAGCCAACAGACAGAGGCATGGATCCGGGATTTCCTCATGATGTTTCCTTGGGTTGGCGGGATGATGCGGGTGGTGATTTGAGAGAGGGCCGGAAACGCGGCGGAGGAGGAGTTGGCGGATCGCCTGCTCGATCGAAAGCCGCCAGGCATTCAGCCTCGTGGTCATCCATGGTGGCGGAGTCGGTGCGGAGCCGCGAGAGAGAGGACACCCGATCGCGCGGCGAGTCAACGAGACCTGCTGCGCTTTCCCGTTGAAGCAGGCGCGCGTCTCTGTTGCATCGTCGGGGACTCACTCCTTGCCCGCCACCTCTGCGCTTGGCCAGGCCCGTCACGAACCCATGGAACAATATCTCGGAATCGATATTGGCGGTTCGAAATGCGGGGTTTGTATCGGCAACTCGCAGATGCAGATGATTGGTCGTCGCCCTATCGCAACTGGGCACGGCCCGCAGGAAACGCTGGCGGCGCTGGAAGCCGGGGCGAGGGAATTGCTGCGGGAGCACGGCCCCGTCGCCGCCATCGGCATTGTCTGCGGAGGTCCGCTGGATGCCAGGACGGGCGTGATTCTTTCACCGCCCAACCTTCCCGGATGGGACGCGGTGCCCATCACGGCCCATTTCGCTGAGCGGCTGGGCGTCCCGGCCGCCCTGCAGAACGACGCCAACGCCTGCGCCCTGGCCGAGTGGCGCCATGGCGCCGGGCGCGGAAGCCGCAACATGATGTTTTGCACCATGGGGACGGGCTTCGGCTGCGGGCTGATTCTGGACGGCAGGCTCCACGAGGGAGCCAACGGCAATGCCGGGGAACTGGGGCATGTCCGATTGACTCCCGATGGGCCGGTGGGCTACGGCAAGGCCGGTTCGGTGGAGGGTTATTGTGGAGGCGCGGGCATCGCCCGCCTCGCCCGCATCCGACTGGCCGCCTGGCAGGCCGCCGGACGTTCCTCGGCGCTGGGCGTCGTCGCCGCACTGTCGGCCAAGACGGTTGCGGAGGCCGCCCGCCACGGGGACGCGCTGGCCGGATTGATCTATGCGGAGGTGGGTGACAAGCTGGGCCGGGCTCTCGCCCTTGCGGTCGATCTGCTGAATCTCGACTGCATCGTGGTCGGCAGCATTTTCGTCCGCGATGAAACGCTGATCCGGCCGGCGATGGAACGGGCGCTGGCGGAGGAATGCCTCGCCGGGGCACTGCAGGTCTGCACGGTCCGGGCGGCGGCGCTGGGTGACCGGGTGGGGGATGTCGCCGCCCTCACGGTCGCCCAGATGGCGCGGGAGGCGGCCCGATGAACCTCGCTGGCTGTCCCAGCTTCGAGCCGGCCGGCCGGCAGCGCGACACCTTTTGGCCATGACACGACTCAACCTCAACGGGGATTGGACGCTGCGGCACGGGGCGCAGCAGAAACGCGCGGCGCGGATGCCGAGCCCTGAGATTCCTTCCGATTGGCATCGCCTTCCGGCGCGGGTGCCGGGGAACGTCGAGCTTGACCTGATCCGCGCGGGTCGCCTGCCGGCCGACCTGGACCGGGGGCAGGAGATCTACCGGCTGCGGGATCTGGAGACGCAGCAATGGTGGTACGCGCGCACGTTTGAGCTGCCCGATCCCGTGCCGGCCGGCCGGTGCGAGCTGGTGCTCGAGGGGGTCGATACCCTGGCCGCCGTCTGGCTCAACGGCGGACGGATCGCGCAGCTGGAAAACATGCTGATCCCGCATCGGATCGATGTCGCCGGGCGCCTGCGCCCGGGAGCCAACGAGCTCGTGATCGGGATCGACTCGCCGGTTCTGGCCGCGCGGGAGCGCGTGGTCGAGCCCGGGGAGTGGACGGTGGAAAACAACTGGGACGGCCTCGCGATCCGCA
>JBAIXJ010000041.1:0-4676 GCA_037916645.1 Opitutales bacterium
CCAACAGCGGCCCCTGGCTCAGGAGCCTGGAGCGCCTGGTGGACGATTTTCCCCAGCACATCCGGGAGGTGCGCGGCAAGGGCTACATGATTGGGCTGCAGATGACCGGCGAACCGGGTCCCACCCATGCGGCGCTGCGGGAGGCCGGCCTGCTCGCGGCCACGGCGGGCGGAAACGTCATCCGCCTGCTGCCCCCGCTGATCGCCCGCCGGCCGGAACTCGATCGTTCGGTCGAGATCATTCGCAGCGTCCTGAAGGCGAAAAGCTGACGGCGCGGCAACGGTGCGCCACTGTAGACCCGCTCGTTGAGCGGGCATGCCCGGCCAGCGGCCGGGCCTACAGTCTGCAGCACGTCCTCATTAGGCGTGTGACAAGCGCGGCCTCCGCGGCGCGGCAGCCAACATTGCCGCCCGGCGGGAGGGTCGATGACCGTCGGCAGGACGGAAATTTTGACTGGCGGCGGTCGGGGGCCCGGCGTAAAAACGACCTTTTTCCCCCATGAAGCACTTCCTGAAGGAAACGGACTTCAAGCCGCCGGAAGTAGCGGAGCTCTTTGAGCTCGCGCGGGAATTCAAAAAAGACCGCCGCCGGAACAAGCCGGTGCTCGCCGGGCAGACCTGGGCGCTGGTGTTCTCCAAGGCGAGCACGCGGACCAGGGTTTCCTTCGAGGTCGGCATCCACGAGCTCGGGGGCCATGCGCTGTTCCTCAACAAGAACGATCTCCACCTCGGCCGCAGCGAATCGATCGCCGACACGGCGCGGGTTTTGTCGCGGTTTGTGCATGGGCTGGTCGTCCGGACATTCGCCCAGAGTGACGTCGAGGAGTTGGCGCGGCATGGCAGCGTCCCGGTGGTCAACGGACTCACCGATCTGCTGCACCCCTGCCAGATGTACACCGACGCCTTCACGGCCGCCGAGCGGTGGGCCGGCTCCGCCGGCAACCTGCTGGCGTCGCTGCGCGGACGGAAGGTCGCGTTTCTGGGCGACACGCGGTTCAACATGGCCAATTCGTGGATCCTGGGCGGCGCCCTGCTTGGAATGACGGTTGACTTGGCCGGACCGCCGGGCTTTGAGCCAGGGCCGGCCGTCGGCGCGCTGCTCAAGGCGGCCGGGCTGACGGCGAGCCATCGCTTTACGACGGATCCGGCCGAGGCGGTCGCCGGCGCCGATATCGTCTACACCGATGTGTGGACGAGCATGGGGCAGGAGGGCGAGGCCAAGCAGCGGTTGCAGCAGATGCGTCCCTACCGGGTGACGGCCAGGCTGTTTGCCGCGGCGAAGCGGGATGCGCTCTTCATGCACTGCCTGCCGGCCCATCCCGGGGAGGAGGTCGAACAGGAGGTGCTCGACAATCCGCGCTCGATCGTCTTCGACCAGGCGGAGAATCGGCTCCACGTCCAGAAGGCGATCCTCGCCCGGCTGGCGGGATGACGGCAACGGCGGAACCGGCTAGGGCGGGTCAACAGAACCGTGGCCGCGATGGAAATGTAGGTCGGGTTAATTCCCGACTCGTCGGGCGTAAAGCCCGACCCACATATTCGGCTACACCATTGGTTAACCCGCCCTAGAACTGCATGATGTAGATGAAGCCGTTGGACCGGGATCGGAAGATCCCGGTGGTCAGATTGCCGTCATCGATCAGCTTGTCGATTTCCTGCATCTGGGCGACCGACACGGTCGGTTTGTAGACGGAGATTCCGGCGGTGAATCCGAACTGCTTGTAGTCCCAGTCCCACTGCCCGCCGACCGCCGTGGGTTTGGCCCACCGCTCCGGCGGGAACAGGGGATTCAGTTCCGGCGGGAACCCGGCATTGCCGTCGATCGGATACCGGCCTTTTTCAAACGTGTAGACCTCGATCGAGTCCCGGATGATCCGAAGGTCGTTGATGAACCTGGTGTTCTGCGCGCGGTGTTGGTACCGCATCATGGCTGCGACGGCCATCGCGGCGAGAAGGCCGATGATGACGACCGTCACCATGAGTTCCACCAAGGAGAAACCACGGTGGCCGGCGTCTGCGCCGAGGGCCGGAACCATTCCTCATGATAGAAACCAGGCGGCCGGACCTTCAAACCCAAACGAGGTCCGGCCGACCGGTTGCTGGCGGCGGTCGATCGCCCGTCCGGCGGGAGGAAGGGACCGGCGGAAGCGCGCCCGACGAGGGATCCCCTTCACTTCTGCAGAATATAGCAGTACCGGCCGTTGACCTTCTGGAAAATGCCGGTCGAAAGATTGCCGTCATCGATCTTCGCGTCGATTTGGGCCATCTGGACATCGTCTGGATTCGTGAGGACCGTGGAGATCGAGGCGGTGATGCCGCCGAACCTGTAGTCCCAGTTCCATCGACCACCGAGCGAATTGACTGCCTTCCAATTGGCGTCACGGAATTCGCCCGACATCCCGGTGGGGACCACGCCGCTGCTGGCGTTGGGCGGCCAAGTCCCTTTTTTCATGGCGTACGTTTCAAAGGCTTGGGCGAACGTCCGCAGGTCGCTGATAAAGCGGCTATTTTGCGCGCTGCGCCGGAGGCGCGCCATCGTAGGAATCGCGATCGCGGCCAGCAGTCCGATGATCACCACCACCACCATGATCTCCACGAGGGTGAACCCTCGAGGAGAGAGTCGGGCGGCGGGGTGGGGCGGGCGCAACATGGCAGCCGCCGTTCATGATGACGGATGGCGAGGCACGATGTCGATGCTGATAGCAGAAACTCGGGGAGAACAGGAACCGCCTTACGGCCACGGAGATGCCCAGCGCCCCGATCGAGAATCGCCCATGCGGCGAAATCGCCGGACCGGCGCCGGCGTGCTCCCTCCCGCCGCGAGGGGCAGGACGCGAGCGCGGGAGTTTTTTCTTTGCGCGTCCACCGCTTTCGCCAAAACTCGCTCCCCCATGAAAATCGTCCTCGCATACTCAGGAGGGCTGGACACATCGGTCATCGTCAAATGGCTGAAGGAGACCTACGACGCGGAGATCATCACTTTTTCGGCCGACATCGGCCAGGAGGAGGAGCTCACGGGCCTGCCGGCCAAGGCACGCCGGACGGGGGCCGCGCGGCACTACACCCTGGATCTGGTCGAGGAATTCGCGCGCGATTTCATCTACCCGATGGTCCGGGCCAACGCGATCTACGAAGGCCAGTATTACCTCGGCACCTCGATCGCCCGCCCGCTGATCGCGAAGGCGCAGATCGCCGTCGCCCGGAAGGAGAAGGCCGACACCGTGGCCCACGGCGCCACCGGCAAGGGCAACGACCAGTGCCGGTTCGAATTCACCTACGCGGCCCTCGCGCCCGACCTCGGGATCATCGCGCCCTGGAAGCAGGACGAGTTCCGGGCGAAGTTTCCCGGGCGCGCCGAAATGATCGCGTACTGCCGGCAGCACCGGATTCCCGTCGCGGCCTCGCTCAAGAAGCCGTACTCGATGGACCGGAACCTCCTGCACATTTCCTACGAGGCGGGCATCCTCGAGGATCCGTGGTTCGATCCGACGACGAAGGCGAACAAGGACATGTTCAAACTCACCGTCGCGCCGGAGGATGCGCCCGCCCGGCCGGAATATGTCGATCTGGAGTTCAAGCGCGGCGATTGCACGGCCGTCAACGGCCGCAAGCTGACGCCCGCCGGAATCCTCAAGGCGCTCAACGCCCTCGGCGCCCGGCACGGGATCGGTCGGGTCGACCTGGTCGAGAACCGTTTCGTCGGCATGAAGTCCCGCGGCGTCTACGAGACGCCGGGCGGGACGATCCTCGTGCACGCCCACCGGCAGATGGAGTCGCTGACCATGGATCGGGAGGTCATGCACCTGCGCGACTCGCTCATCCCCAAGTACGCCGAACTCGTGTACAATGGGTTCTGGTTCGCGCCCGAGCGCGAATGCCTGCAGGCCTTCGTGGACGAGAGCCAGCGCTTTGTGACCGGCACCGTGCGCCTGAAACTCTACCGGGGCAACGTGATCACCTGCGGCCGCCGGTCCCGGTACTCGCTCTACGATCCGCGCATCGCCTCGATGGAGGGCGTCAAGAGCGCCTACAACCAGAATGACGCCTCGGGCTTCATCCGCCTGAACGGCCTGCGCCTGCGCGCGCGCCATGCCGCCCAGGGGGGGCCGAAGCTCTGAGGCGCCGGCCGGCTTCGTCCGGGCCGACCCAACATGGCCAGAGTCCGCATCGGCATCGCCGGCCTCGGCAACATGGGGTCGACCCATGCCCGCAGCATCCTCGCCGGCAAGGTCGACCGCCTCGAGCTGGCCGCGGTCTGCGACGTGGGCCCGGCCCGGCTCGCGCAATTCCCCGGGGTTCCCGGCTTCGCCAGCCCGGAGGCGATGATCGGGTCGGGCGCGGTCGACGCGGTGCTCGTCGCCACGCCGCACTACAGTCACCCGCCCATCGGCATCGCGGCGCTGAAAGCGGGCCTCCACGTGCTGGTCGAGAAGCCGATCGCGGTCCACAAGGCCGACGCCGCGCGGCTCATCGCCGCGCACCGGAAACCGGCGCAGGTCTTCGCCGCCATGTTCAACCAGCGCACCGACCCGTACTACGCCGCCCTCCGGCGCCTGGTCCAGAGCGGCGAGCTCGGCGCGGTCCGCCGGATCCACTGGACGGTCACGGACTGGTTCCGGTCGGAGGCCTATTACGCCTCGAGCGCCTGGCGCGCCACGTGGGCGGGCGAAGGCGGCG
>JBAIXJ010000042.1:0-1514 GCA_037916645.1 Opitutales bacterium
TTCTTCCTCGAGGGGAAGACCATCTTCGAAACCGGCATCGACGATGATCTGGTCTTCTACTCCCGCCGCATCGGCCATGCGCCGTCCGTGCAGCCCGCGACCGGCGGCTACGTCGACCTGCCCGCGAGCACGCGGATCCTCAGCGCGGAGAAGCTGACGGGCAAGACTCCCGGCGGGTTCTCCCTCGGCGTGCTCCACAGCCTCACCAACCGCGAGGTGGCGCGCATCACCGAAAACGGCGTGGAGCGCCGGCAGACCGTCGAGCCGCTGACCAACTATCTGGTCGTCCGCGCGCAGCAGGACATCGACAAGGGCAACACGATCGTCGGCGGCATGCTCACCACCACCGCGCGGCGCCTCGACGGCGACACCGCCGGCGCGCTCACACGGAACGCCTACACCGGCAGCCTGGACCTGCTGCATTACTGGGGCGACCGCGCCTACTTCCTCGACCTGCGCGCCCTCGGCAGCCGCGAGGAGGGCTCGGCCGACGCGATCCGCAACCTGATGCTCGCCCCCGTCCACAACTACCAGCGGCCCGACGTCGACTACCTCGGCGTCTCCGGCGAGGCGCAGCAGCTCAGCGGCACCGGCGGGAGCCTGCGGATCGGCAAGTCCAGCCACGGCGTCTGGCGGTACAACGGCGGCGTCGACTGGCGCTCGCCCGGCCTCGAGCTGAACGACCTCGGCTACCTGGTGACAGCGGACGTGATCCGGCATTCGGCCGAGCTGCAATACTACGACACCAGCCCGGGCCGCCTGCTGCGCCGGCGCGACTTCCACTTCGAGGAGACCGGAACCTACGACTTCGGCGGCGAGTTCCTCCGGCAGGAATACGAGCTGCACGGCGAACTCGGCTTCAACAACAAATGCTCGGTCTGGGGCGAAGGCCATTATTCCCCCGAATCGCTGGACACCCGCGTCCTGCGCGGCGGTCCCGCGTTGCGCGAACCCGCCTTCGCCACGCTGTGGGTGGGCGGACAGACGGACGGTTCCAAGCCCTGGCAGTTCCAACTCAATGCCGGCCGCGCGATCGATCTTGACGGCCATTCCCACTACACCGAGGTGACGCCGCAGATCTCGGCCCGACCGTTCGACGGCCTCCGCCTGAGCGCAAACGTCTCCTCCGTCCGGGACGTCGAGGACTTCCAGTACGTCGGCACCGCGACGGCGGCCGGCGGCTCCAGCCGCTACGTCATGGGCCGCATGAACCAGCGCACGCTATCGACCACGCTGCGCGTCGATGTGAATTTCACCCCGGAGCTCTCCCTCACGTACTACGGCAGCCCCTTCTTCTCCACCGGGAGCTACGCCGGCTTCAAGCTCATCACCGAACCCCGCGCCGCGGCCTATGCCAACCGCTTCCGCCGGCTCGACGCCGTGACGACCTACGATGCCGCCGCGGACCGCTACCAGGTGAACGATCCCGGCGGCGCGTTTTCGTTCGCCAATCCCAACTTCAGCCGGCGCGAGCTGCGCTCCAACCTCGTCCTGCGCTGGGAGTACCGGGCGGG
>JBAIXJ010000043.1:0-2226 GCA_037916645.1 Opitutales bacterium
ACATCGCGCTCGATGATCGCGCGCTTGCAGCCGGGGCAGAAGGTCGTCCCGGCGTCGTCGACCTCGCGCACGTTGCCGATGTAGACATAGCGCAGGCCGGCGGTGCGGGCCGCCTCGCGCGCCCGGACCAGGATGTCGATCGGCGTCGGCGGCAGGTGATCCAGCTGGTGCTGCGGGCTGAAGCGCGAAAAGTGCAGCACCTGGTCGGGGCCGAGGGTGTCGACGAGCCAGCCGCACATGCGCTTGATCATCTCGAGATCATCGGTGTACGTCGGCACGATGAGGTTGATGACCTCGAACCACACGCCGAGCTCATGGTAGGTTTTGAGCGTGTTGAGGATCGGCTGGAGCCGGCCCGTGTTCAGCCGGTGGTAGATCTCGTCGTTGAAACCCTTGAGGTCGACGTGCGCCGCGTCGACGAACGGCGCCAGCTCGCGCAGCGGCCGGTCCTCGATCGATCCGCAGGTGACGATGATGTTGCGCAGCCCCGCGGACCGCGCCAGCTTGCAGGTGTCGAACGCGTATTCGTAGTAGGCGGTCGGCTCGGAGTAGGTGTAGGAGATCGACGGGCAGCGCAGCGCCTGCGTGACCGCGACCACGTCCTCCGGAAACAGGCTCAGGCGGGCGTATTCGTCGGCGTCGAGCGTGCGCGGCAGCGGCGGCCGGAAGCGCCGCTCCGGGCCCCGCGGGTCCTTCGTCTCCTCGGGCTTCTTCTGCGAGATCTCCCAGTTCTGGCAGTTGAGGCAGCGGAAGACGCAGCCCGAGGTGGCGAGCGAGAAGGTTGGCGTGCCGGGCAGGAAATGGTACAGCGGCTTTTTCTCCACCGGGTCGATGTGGAACGTGCAGGGGTTCCCGTACGCCATGGTGTAGAGCGTGCCGCCGCGGTTGATCTTGTTGCGGCAGTGGCTGCGGTCGCCCGGGGCGAGCAGGCAGTTGTTCGGGCAGACCTTGCACTGGACGTTGCGGTCGAGCTTGAGGTAGTGCGACGCCTCCTTCACCCAGCCGCGCTTCTGCCAGAGCGCCCAGACCGCGTCGTTCGGCGCGTCGCCCTTGAACACTTCGGCCGGGGCCGCGTCGCCGCCCCAGGTGAACAGGCCGTCGAGCCAGCCGCCGTAGCTCTTGAGCCCCAGACCGGCCAGCCCCGCCGCGCCGCAGGCGAGCGCCCGGCGCCGCGTCATCAGCCCCGGGCGCGGCGCAGCCGGCGGGCCCGCGCGGGTCGGCGTCCAACCGCTGGTCCGGTCATACGCGTTCATGTGGCCGGAGGTTGTTTGATCCATCCCCATCGGAGCAGGGCGAGGTAGACCGACGGCACCACGTGGACGATCACGAGCAGGCCCAGCGGCAGGTGCATGAGCTTGTGCAGGGTCAGCGCCGTCTTTTCGTCGGCGAGCACGTTCAGGCCGTAGCGCCCGCTCATCGCGTAGCCCGTCAGGAAGAAGGCGAGCACCAGCGGCAGCAGGATCCAGCCGGTCCAGCGGACGATCTTGAGGCAGATGAAGCTGAGTCGGTTCATGCGGTGGTGGACCTCCATGCTAACGCGGCGGCGCCGGCGTTCAATGCCGCCGTCAACAGGCAGACCGCCGTCACGCCGAGCAGGGGAATCAACAGGGCGCTGACGAGCAACGCCCCGAGGGCCGCCCCGACGAGGTCTGCGCTGAAGAGGCGCGCCGCCACGGCCGCGGGCTCGCCGCGGGCAGCGGCGCCGGCGAGCGGAAACTGCGCACCCACCAGGACCGCCAGCACCAAGGTCGTCAGCAGAATCAGCCCCTGGCCGGCGACGGAGGCGCCCGTCCAGGCATCGAGACGCTCCGGCGCCTGCACGAGCCATGGCAGCGCCGCGGCCAGAAGGGCGATGCCCAGGGCGAGGCGCGGGAGCAGTCCCGGCGCGCGGCGGGAGGAGGGCGGAGGCGCCATGGGGAGCGTGGGCGGCGATGAATCCTCCTTGCGGCGAACGGCCGCCTTGGCGGGAGCCGTCCGGGGCCCGGCCGTTGTGATCCCCAACGCCCGCCGGCCGGCCCACCAGGCCCCAACGGCCAGGCCGGCCATGAACACGGTCACGACCAATCCCACCTGGCGGTAGACCGAGCCGTAGACGATCTGGAAGCCGAGGAGCAGCACAACCTCCAGGCCGGAGGCCGCGAAGCCGGCGGCGAAAAGCAGCCGCGGCACGGCGCGCAGGCGGACGAGATAGGCACAGAGCAGCAACGCCAGCGCCCCGCCCAGCAC
>JBAIXJ010000044.1:0-3141 GCA_037916645.1 Opitutales bacterium
GGCGCTTCGCCGCGGTCTGGGTGTCGATGACCGCCGCGGAGATGGCCATGCTCGCCAGGAGAAGACTGAACAGGGCCGATGGCTGTTGTCTCAAGGCGATTTCCATGGTCAGGAGCCACCCGAGATAGAGGACGATCGTGGCATAGGTCCGCCAATAGTCGCGATAGCTGGAATCCAGCACGCTGCGGAGATCACGTTTCACCTTGAGCTCCGCGAGAATGGCTGCGGTGGATGGGTTCATCACGAATATGTTCAGAGTCTTGGGGTCGCCGTGGTCGGATTGATAGGCAGCTATTTTCCCTTCGCGCAGTGTTGGTCGGCCTCCCGTTCATAGGCTAATTCCGCCGGGCAACTGCCCCAAGCGAGCCTTAGCTCTTCAGCGGCCCCGACGGCAGGACGCGCCGCAGGCCGCCGCGGGAGAGCGCGACGATGCTCAGGATCGGCGTGACCGTCACCAGCACGACATAGGGGATGTAGCCCTCCTCGCTAGGATGCGGATACTGGTCGACCAGCGCCCAGCAGATGAACCCGAGCAGCACGGCATTGGCGGCGACCGCGGCGACGCGCAGACCGGGCCCCGTCGCGCGGCGGAGGAGCAGCACCGCGACGCTGAGCAGCGGAACGGCGAACAGCAAAAGGCCGAAGATAACGTAAGCGGGTTCGGTCGCGGGCCCGTCGGTCAGCATGACCAGGGCGGTGAAGGCGAGCATCACGACGTTGCAGATGATGGCGGCGGTTTTCATTCGGACCTCCCAAGATCTCACGGGCTTTCTACAGCGGCACACCGATTCGGTTTCGTGATTGTAGGCTGCCAGCTTGCTGGCGCCGCTTTGGCGCGAGCGAGCTCGCGGCCTACAGATTCCGCACGTTGCCCTTTTCCTATTCTCCTCACTGGTCCGCCGTGCTCCACGAGGTGTTGAGCGTCGTGCCCTTGACGACGTAGTACGTGTTCGGCGGCTCGTCGAGCTGGAGCTTGAAGATGTTGCTCCAGCCGAAGCCGGTGTTCACCTGCGCCGTGACCTTGATGTCGCGGGCGTTCGCCTTGAGCGGGACGCGCTCCAGGGTGCCGACCCCCTTCCGCCCCGAGCTCCACGACCGCGGCACTCCGCCCTCGTTCCAGACCACGAAGAACTTGGCGACATAGGCGCCGCGGTGCTTGAAACCGACCCAGCCGTGCGCCTTGCGCTCGTAGATGGCCTCGGTGTAGTCCGTGGCGTAGCCCATCCGCGCGAGGCGGCCGTCCTTCAGGAAACGGATGGTGTACGCGATCGGCTGGCCCGGATTGCTTTTCGAATAGAGGGCGTTCCGGCCCTTGATGACCGCGTGCAGGTCCTCGATCCGGCTCGCATCCACGGCGCTCGCGTTGACCTCGGCGTTGCCGCCGATGGTGATCAGGGTGACCTGGCTCTTCGCGAGGGTCTTCTGGTAGGACGCCGATGCCTTGACCTCCGCGCTCAGGTAGCGCACCGCGCCCTCGATCTCCTTGTGCGACGTGTCGGCACTGGTCTCGATCCGCAGCATGAGGATACGGCCATAGTCGACGCTGCTCACGTAGGCGGGCGGCGCATCGGCGCCCGCCAACCCGCGCACGTCGTCGAGGGTGACCCCGGCGTCGAACACCGCGCCCGGCTGCGACGGCGGGTCAAACGAGACGGTGTAGAAGACTTGTTTGAACAGGGCCATCGCGACCGTGCGTTCCTGCGAGCTGGTCGTCTGGAACTGCGTGGCGAGGCCGCCCTTGAGGGACTCGTAGCTCACCCCGAGCGAGGCCGCGAGCTGCTCGGCGGTGTAGACGAACGTGGACACGTATTTGGAACGCGCCTTGCTCACGTAGCCCTCCTGGTACTGATGGTCATTCCAGTAATCCAGCGCCTGGTCGACGGCGGCCTGCACCGTGCCCTGGCTCGGATTCTCCACCGCGAACACTCCGCGGCCGCCGATGCCGGGCAGGTCGATGCTCAGCCACGCGGGCGCGCGCCGGCACAGGATCGGCGTCGGCGTGCCCCGCACCAGCTCCTCGTCGACCCGGACCAGCGCCCCGGGCCAGATCACGCCCTGGGTCGGGTTCAGGATCAGGACGTCGTCCAGGTTTCCGCTCAGGCTGTGCTGCACCTGCTTGCAGGTGATGAGGGCAGAGCCGTCGTCCCGCACCTCGTCGACCAGGTGCTTGGAGGTCAGCCGCGACGACTTCGATTGCTCCGCCAGCAGCTGCCGCGGATCGTACCGCAGGCCGGCCAGGTAGGCATTGATCTCGGGATTCGAAGGCGCCTCCGGCCGCGCCGGCGCGGCGACGAGCTCGGTTCCGGGGCCCGCGTAGGCGGGCTGGCGGGATCCGCAGGCCGAAAACGTGAGCGCGAGGGCGGTGAGGACGGGGATGAGGACGACTGGCTTGGGCATGGGATGACCTCCGAGGGATGGCTCAGCACCCGCGCCAGTCCGCGGCGGGACGGAAACGCCCGTCAGGGGCAGCGCAGAATTGGGGCGGGTAACCGAAGCTGGATGCGGTTGGGGTGGACTCCCAACTAGGCCGTTCCCGCGCCCGGGGCAATCGATTAGTCAGGGTGAAGACCCGGGATACATGGCTCAATGATTCGGTGTCGTGACCTGTGGGCCGCCAGCTAGCTGGCGCCCAACCGCGCGAGCAAGCTCGCTGCCTACAGAGGAACGGAATACACGACTCGCCGAAGCGCCGCGTCAAGGATCCGGCCTTCGCCCAAGGCTTCCGCCGTCGCTCTGCGAGCTGTGGCGGACAAGTCGGCGGACAGGTAACGCGCCCTACCCTTCCGCTATCCGGCGGTCCCGTCCTTGCGCGAATGCAGGCAGATGCGGTTGCCGTCGGGGTCGGCGATCCACGCCATCCAGCAGACGCTCGTCTCGGTCGGCCCGATCAGCACCTTCACGCCGCGCTTGCGGCACGTCGCCACGGCCGCCCGCACGTCGTCGACCGCGAACGCGAGGCAGGCCGCGCCCTGCCAGTTCCAGTCCGCATGCCGCTTCGACACCGGCCCGTTCAGGCAGAGCGTCACCGGCGCGGTGCGGAACTCGGACCAGAAGTCGTTCCACTCCCCGCCCTTTCTCAGGCCGAAGAGCTTCTGGTAGAAGCCGCGCGTCCGGCGCATGTTCCTGGTGCTGTACATCACG
>JBAIXJ010000045.1:0-2071 GCA_037916645.1 Opitutales bacterium
TGGTGGCGGGACTGGGAATTTTCGACAATCTCCGGGCCGAGAGCCTCACCGTCGCCACCTACAACGTGGAGAATTACGTCGAAGCCGGGCGGAAGATCGAGGGCGTCTACCGGCGGGCCTACCCCAAGCCCGAGGCGGCCAAGCGGTCCCTGCGCCTCGTGATCCGCGCGCTGGACGCCGACGTGCTGGCCCTCCAGGAAATCGGCTCGGCGGACCATTTGGAGGAACTCCGGCGCGATCTGCGCGCGGAAGGCGTCGACTACCCGTACGCGGCCCTCGCCGACGCCGCTGACGCCGAGCGGCACGTCGCTGTGCTCTCCCGCCGGCCGTTTCGCCGCGTCCAGACGCATGCCGGGCTGGAGTTCCGCTATTTCGAGGGTCGGGAACTGGTGAAACGCGGCGTCCTCGAGGCCACGGTGCCGGCGGCAGGCGGAGACCTGACGCTCTTCATCGTGCATCTCAAAAGCCGTTTCACGGACCGACGTGACGATCCCGGCTCGGCGGTGCGGCGGGCCGGCGAGGCGGAGGCGATCCGCGACATGGTCTTGCAGCGGTTTCCGAATCCCGCCGCGGCTCGGTTCCTCATCCTCGGCGACTGCAACGACACGACGGACGCCAAGCCGCTGCGGCTGCTCACGCGTCGGGGACAGACGGTCATCGCCGGCGCGCTGGAGGCGGCGGATCCGCGGGGCGACACCTGGACGCATGCCCGGGTGCGCGACGGAAGCTATCTGCGGATGGACTTGATCCTCGTGTCACCCGGTCTGATGCCGGCCCTGGGTGGTCGGGCGGGTCAGGTCTATGACGGGCCGGGCGTGAGAGAAGCGAGCGATCACCGACCGGTGGCGGTGCGGCTGGAGTGGTAGGGGGCCGGCGAGAATGGGAGGATAGGAGAGTGAGGGAGTAAGGGAGTGGGTGGGGGCCGCGCTGACGCTAAGGCAAAAAAAAGGCCGGCGCGGGAAGCGCCGGCCGAAGGGAAGCCGCGAGAGCTATCTGGCCGAGACGGAGACGGGGATGGTGACCTCGCCCTGGCCGAAGCCCTTCAAATACATGACGCCGGCGCCCGGTTTGCCGCCCTGCACGGTGACGACGGTGTTGGTGGCGCCTTCGGGGACGACGACCTCGGGCATGATGATGCTTTCGGGAATGTCGGTCGTCACATCGAGGAGGAGGCCGCCTTGGGGAGCCGGCCCGGTCAGCGTGAACTGGAGGGTCTGCTGTTCACCCGAGCGCATCGTCAGCGAAGCCGGCGTGACGGTCACGCCCATCGCGTCGACCCGGAAGGTCCCGGCGGAGAGGGTGGGGCCCGATCCGCCGATGGCGAGGTTGTAGTTGCGATTCGGCTCCACGGACGGAACGAAGAAGCTGAGCGCGCTCGGCGACTCATAGACCGTGCGGGCGGGCACGGTGTCGAGGTAGACCACGTCCTGCGGCCCGAAGCCGCTGCCGGCGATGCTGACCCGTGCGCCCACGGGGCCGCGGTTGGCCTCCAAGGGCAGCGAATAGCGGCGGGCGACGCCCAGGTGGCTGATCTGGGAATAGGCCTGGTAGTTCTTGCTCGGAGGACTCGAATTGTACCGGTAGATGACGAGGAAGTAGTAGGTCGCCGTGTCGCGACCGCGCGGCAGCGAATAGTCGCACTCGTAGACGTCGCTGGCCTGGGAACTCTTCCGCATCGGCAGGTCCTTGCCGTCGATGACGACGCTGACGTTGATGCTTGAGCGGTCGATGCTCTGCGACGTCGCCCGCACCCGCGCCGTCAGCGTGTACAGCTGCGAGGGATTCTCGCGCAGCTCATCCGGCGTCAGGTTGGTGATGGTGATGTTGCAGCCGGCGAGGAGGAGCAGGCCGAGTGCGGCTGAAAGGGCGGGGAGGATTCTTCTCGCTTGAGAGAAAGGTGTCATGTGCATTGGGTTTCGAAAGGAAAGTCGGCAGTGGCGCCGGCAGCCCGTCACGCGGCTCTTGTAATGCTCGAACCTGCTACCGCGCAAGCAAAAGCTCAGCGCATTCCGGCCCTCGGGCTCTATGTGCACGTGCCGTTCTGCGCGAAGACCTGCGACTACTGCGCCTT
>JBAIXJ010000046.1:0-3246 GCA_037916645.1 Opitutales bacterium
TTCGCGGAGCGCGCCCAGCAACCGCGTGCGGCGCGGGTGGAACTTGCCCGCCTGGCCGACAAACGCGATCTCATCCCGCCGGTTCCTCCCCTGCCGGGCGTCGCGCACGGCGACATCCGTGTGGGGAAACGCCAGTCCGGGAAACCAGTAGAGATTCCGAAAACCCGCGGCGCGGAAGAACGCCGCATGATGCCGGTCGTAGAGGAGCACGATCCGATCGTAGGCCTCGCCCGCCACATACCGCAGCATGCCGACCAGGGGAGAACGCAGGTGGTGCGTGTCCGCCATGAGCAATACCCGCGGGCATCGGAACGCCGCGAGAGTCCGCGGCACGTTCCGCCAGCTCGCGTCAACCAGGCAGACCACCAGGTCGGGCCGCTGGTCGGGGGGAAGGCGGCCGGCCACCGCGGCCAGGTCATACTCGCCCACGGGCGTCGCCAGCGACTCCACGCTGCCATCGGGCAGCCGGTGATCCGCCCAATCGGGCCCGCAATTCACCTGCCCAGCATCGAACACCGGTGGCCGCATGTAGTGGGCGGGGCTGCCCGTCGAGAAGAGGATGGTCACGTCGGCGAGGATCCGGTTGGGGGTGCAGGGTGCGGCCGGCATCGGGCTGCGCGCCTCATTGTCGCAGGATTCATGCCCGGGACTGGCGCCGATCTCCAAGTCTTTCTCCAGCAAGCGCCCGCGCGATGCCCGCCGAAACACCGCACGAAAACGCCGCGAGGCGCCGCCGCGGCACGGCAGGAATTGCCCACCCCCTCGACCCGCCCCGGCCGCGCCCCCCTCCGCGGCACGCGCCCCGGCGGTCATCCCCGCCCGGAGAAGCTGCCGACCCCCGAAAATAGAAGGGCCTCCGCCCTTCGGCGGAGGCCTTCTATGGGACAAACCACGAGCGAATTTCGCGTGATTACTGCAGGAGTTTCAACGCGATCTGGGTGCTCTGATTGGCTTGGGCCAGCATCGCGGTGCCGGACTGCACCAGGATGTTCCAACGGGCCAGTTGGGTGCTCTCTTCCGCCACGTCCACATCGATGATGCGGCTGTTGGCGGCTTCGAGGTTGGCCTTGTTGACCGTGAGGACTTCCGAGGCAAAGCCGAGGCGGCTCTGCTCCGCGCCGTTGTTGGCGCGCATCGTCGCGACGTTCTGAATCGCGTCGGTGATGTCGCTCAGGGCGATGTCAGCCAGCGTGGACACGCCAGTGTCGGTAAGGGCGCTGACTCCGACTGAGCCGGAGAGGTCCTTGCCGGTGATGGTCACTTCCGTGCCCGTCGCGCCCGCTTCCGTCACGGGGACGTCGAGGCCGCCCGTGCCGAACAGCGAAACGCCGTTGAACGTCTCGTCGCCGAGGGAGGTCAGCTGGCTCTGCAGCTGCGTGAACTCGGCGTCGTAGTTGGCCTTGTCGTTGGCATTCTTGGTCGGGTCCTGGTACAGGGTCTCCAGTTCCGACATCCGGTCGAGCACTTCGGCCGCGACCTTGAGAACGCCATCCTGCGCCTGCAGGAACGACGTCGCGTTGGCGATGTTGGTGTTGGTCGCGCCGGAACGCTTGGCCGCGGCCGACAACTTCATCGAAACCGCGAGACCGCCTGCGTCGTCGGCCGGGCTCACGATTTTGGAACCGCTCGAAAGCCGGTTAAGGCTTTTCTGCAGCGATGCGTTGGACGCTGCCAGATTGTTTGCGGCAATCGTCGCAGCGTAGTTTGTATTGATGACTACTGACATGGTCTTTCCTTGAACTAATGCGACTTCCGTTGTCGCCACGTCCCTGGTTGGAGGCGGCGCCAGGGCGCGCCGTTTGAGGCGAAGGCCTCAAAGGAGATCGCACCGGAGGGGTGCGAAAGTGGAGGCTAGTTCAGAGAACAAACCGCTCAGTCCGGCATGACCCGTCCGAGGGTGGCAGGGCCCGGCCATCCGGGCCCTGCGGGGGAAAAAGCGCCAAAGTCCGGTTACTGCAGGAGCTTCAGCGCGATCTGGGGGCTTTGATTGGCTTGCGCGAGCATCGCCGTGCCGGATTGCACGAGGATGTTCCAGCGGGCGAGCTGGGTGGATTCCTCGGCCACGTCCACGTCGATGATCCGGCTGTTGGCGGCTTCCAGGTTGGCCTTGTTGACCGTGAGCACCTCGGAGGCGAAACCCAGGCGGCTCTGCTCCGCGCCGTTGTTGGCGCGCATCGTCGCGACGTTCTGGATCGCGTCGGTGATGGCCGTCAGCTGGATGTCGGCGAGCGTGGCCACCCCGGTGTCGGTCAGGGCGCCGATGCCCGACGTGCTGCCGAGATCCTTCGCCGTGATCGTCACACTGTTGGTGCTGCCATCCTCCGCCACCGGAACGGTGAGCGTGCCGGTGCCGAAGAGCGCCACGCCGTTGAACGCCTCGTCCGACAGCGAGGTGAGCTGGCTTTGCAGCTGGTTGAACTCGGCGTCGTAGTTCGCCTTGTCGTTCGTGTTCTTGGTCGGGTCGGCGTACAGCGTCATGAGCTCGCCCATGCGGTCGAGCACTTCGCCGGCGACCTTCAGGACGCCGTCCTGCGCCTGCAGGAATGACACCGAGTTCCCGATATTGTTGTTGACCGCGTGCGAGCGCTTGGCCGCGGCGGACAACTTCATGGACACAGCGAGACCGCCGGCATCGTCGGCCGGGCTCACGATTTTCGAGCCGCTCGACAGCCGGTTCAGGCTCTTCTGGAGCGAGCTGTTCGAGGCTGCGAGGTTGTTCGCGGCGACGGTCGCCGCGAAGTTGGTATTGATGACAACTGACATGGTATCGTCCTTGATCCTACATGCGACGTCCGTGCCGCGACCGAGACCGGTGGGGGGCGCCGGTCTGCGCCGGCCAGGCGATGGATTTGCCCGGTTGCCAGACAAAACGGCGCGGTTTCAAAAAACCTTAGCGCCGCGCGCGGATTTTTCCCGGCTTCAGGTTTCGCCCCCCCGTGCCGATACGTCTGCTCAGAACTCTATCCATTCATGGCGAGCATCAATGTCAGCAGCCTGACCTCCTCGGCGTACGGCTCGTTCGACTGGCAGACGATGGTGGACCAGCTCATCGCGGTGGACAGCACCCCGATCAAGACCCTGCAAGCCACCGAGGCGACGAACAAGCAGAAGCTCTCCAGCCTGGCGCAGCTCGAGGCTGACATCACGACGCTGCAGGACAGCGTCCGGGCGCTCTCCGATTCCTCCCTCTTCGCCCACCGCACCACGACCGCGAGCGGCACCGGCTGGACCGTCAGCGCCGCCGAC
>JBAIXJ010000047.1:0-5869 GCA_037916645.1 Opitutales bacterium
GCACGGCGCCGGGGATTTCCGCGGTGCGCCAGGCGGACGACGCGGTGTCGGCCGAACTTGGCTCGGGCAGCTACACATTTGCCTACCCGCTGGGCGGAAAGCCCAGTTGAGAACTGGATCGCGCGCCAGCGCGCTTCCTACAATGCCAATGTCGTCGTTGTAGGAAGCCCGCTCGCGGGCGAAATCGCTCTTACGCGCTCAGCTGGAAATCGATCTGGCGCTTGAAGCGGTCGACGCGGTGGGTGACGACGTTCACCTTCTGGCCGAGCTCGAGCCGGCGCCGGGTGCGGCGGCCGATGAGCGCCGTGCCGGCGTTGTTCAGCAGGTACAGGTCGTCGCGCAGCGTCGACAGGTGCACAAGGCCGAAGGTCATGGCGTCGGGCAGCTCGACGAACAGCCCATGGTTGCGCACGTCGGTGATGACGGCGCTGAAGACGGTCTTCTTCTTCTTCGCCACCTCGCGTTCGAAAAACTCGAGCAGCTTCACCTTCTGCGACTCGCGTTCGGCCTCCATGCTGTTCTGCTCCGTGAGGCTGAGGTGATCCGCGAGGCTCTCCATGCGGGCGGCGGTGAGGCTGGGGGGCCGGCGCTCGACGCCGGGCCGAAACTGACCGTGACCACCTGATGCCGGCCTGCCGGCGAGCGGCAGCCCTACAGATTTTGCCAGGTAAAGATCGATCACCCGGTGCACCACGAGGTCCGCGTAGCGGCGGATCGGCGAGGTGAAGTGGGTGTAGTCCTTCTTGGCCAGCCCGTAGTGCCCGTCGGGCGCGGCGCGGTAGCACGCCTTGCGCAGACTGCGCAGGAGCTGGGTCCGGAGCGTGTAGCCCTGCGGATGGCTCCGGAGGATCTGCAGCAGGCGCACGACCTCCTCGCGCCGGGTGAGGTCGCCGATCGTGATGCCGAAGGTGGCGACGAGCTGGCGGTACTCCTGCAGCTTCTCCTCGTCCGGATCGTCGTGCACGCGGTAGAGCGACGGCAGCTGGTGCTGCCGCGTGACGCGGGCGACGGCCTCGTTGGCGGCGAGCATGTATTCCTCGATGAGCTGGTGGCTCTCGTCCTGTTCGATGCGTTCGAGGCGGTCGGCGTAACCCTGCTCGTCGACGAAGATCTTCACCTCGGGCATGTCGAGGTCGAGGCTGCCGGCCCGCATCCGCTCGCGGCGGAGGCGGCTGGCAATCTCCCAGAGCTGCCGGATCCAATGCTGCAGGTCGGCCAGCTCCGGGCGCGCCAGCGACGCCAGGGGGCGTCCGGTTGCGCCGGTCTGGTGCGCCGGCGGCGCGGGGAGGCGGCGGATCTTTTCGAGGTTGTCCTCCTTGAGCAGCGCGAACGCCTGGTGGTAGGTCAGCCGCTTGCGGCTGCGGATCACCGTGTTGGCGAAATCCGTCCTGGTCAGTCGGCCCTTGTGAAAGGTGAGCAGCACCGCCTTGGTCAGGCGGTCCTCCGCCTCGACGAGGCTGCACAGGCCGTTCGACAGCTTTTCGGGCAGCA
This sequence comes from Opitutales bacterium, assembly GCA_037916645.1. Classification (GTDB taxonomy): domain Bacteria; phylum Verrucomicrobiota; class Verrucomicrobiia; order Opitutales; family Opitutaceae; genus Fen-1467. Next base: position 1,492 of record JBAIXJ010000047.1, read on the forward strand.
TGGGCACGACCGTGCCGACGAGGTAGGTCGAATTGCCGCGGCGCTGCGCCTCGCGGTCGAGGGCCGTGCCGGGGCGGACGTAATGGCTCACGTCGGCGATGTGCACGCCGATCCGGAGGTCGCCGCCGGCAAGGGTTTCGATCGAGAGCGCGTCGTCGAAGTCCTTCGCATCGTCGGGATCGATGGTGAAGGTCGGGATCGCGCGGAAATCCTGCCGGCCCGCCAGCTCCGCCGGGCCGACGCGCGCGGGCAGGGCCGCGGCCTCGCGCTGCACCTCCTCCGGAAACGCCGAGACGAGGTCGTACTTGTGGAAGATGGCCGCGAGCTCGGCCCGCGGCTCATGCGTCCGGCCGAGGCGCGCGACGATTTCGCCCTCGGGATTGACGTGGCGCTGCTTCCACTCGCGGAGCTGGACCACGACCTTGTCGCCCACCGCCGGCACCGGGTGCAGGGCCGATTTCGCCGGATCCGGCACATAGATGTCGTGGATGAATCGCGGGTCGTCGGGGACGACGTAGAAGAAGAGCTTCGAGCGTTGCAGGTTGCCGGTGAGGGTCGGGTGGCCGCGCTCGAGGATGCGGATGACGTGTCCGAGCGGCTCGCCGCCGGGCAGCTTGCCGCGCGGGCGGGTGACCTCGTCGCTGAGGCGCACCACCACCTTGTCGTCGTGCATCGCGACGCCCGTGTCCTCGGCGGGGATCTGGATGGCGGGCTGCTCCGGCGCGGAGGCCGGACCTTCGGGGATGACGAAGGCGGAGCCGCCCTGGCGGAAGCGGATGCGGCCGGTGACGAGGTCGGCGTCGCGCGGCAGACAGAGGCGGTCCTGCTTGATGCGGACGATGGCGCCGGCCGCAAGCAGGCGGCGAACCTCAAAGGACAGCGAGCCCCGCTCCCGGGCGGTCAGGCCGAGGGCCCGGGCCAGGTCGGGCTCGGTGAGGGGGGCGTAGTCGGTGGCGCGGAGCAGGGCCAAAAGGCGGTCGCGAAGCTTCATGGGATCTGGGTGTCCGCAGACGCCGGCTTGCGCAACCGGCTACGCGGACGGGTGATGTGGAGCCGCCGGGGCGGAAAACGCAACCCTTTCGGCTGGCTTGGGACAAAGTGGATGATTACGGTCTGTATATGAAGATCGTACACGCCGCGAGCGAACTGTTTCCGTATGTGAAAACGGGCGGACTGGCAGACGCCGTGGGTTCGCTGACGGTGGCGCTGGCCGAGCGGGGTCACGAAGTGTCGGTCTTCGTGCCGGCCTATCGGGCGGCGCTGGAGCACAAGGATCTCGCGCGAGCCCAGCAACGCCTGGGGCTGCGGGTGGAGATGGGGGACCGCCTGTATGCGGGCGAGGTGAGCGTGCTCCCGGTGAGGAAGAACCTGACGGTGTACTTTGTCGGCCGGGAGGAGTTCTTCGACCGCGGCCACCTCTACGGCAACGACCAGCGTGATTTCGACGACAACGACGCGCGCTTCCTGTTCTTCTGCAAGGCCGTGGTCGAGGTCATGCGCGTCGCCGAGCTCCGGGCGGACATCGTGCACAGCCATGACTGGCAGGCCGCGCTGCTGCCCCTGCTGCTGCGGTACGAGGAGCGGCGCAGCGGCCTCGACCTGGCGATGAAGACCGTCTTCACCATCCACAACATCGCGTTTCAGGGCATCTTCCCGATGCGGTCGTTCGCGCTGACCAACCTGCCGGACGAACTGCTCGGCATCGACGGTCTCGAGTACTACGGGCAGATCAACCTGATGAAGGGCGGCATCCTCTTCGCGGACCGCGTGACGACGGTCAGCCCGCAGTATGCCCGCGAGATCCAGACCCCGGAATTCGGCTGCGGCCTCGAGGGCGTGGTAGGAACGCGGGTGGACGATCTGGTGGGCCTGCTCAACGGCGTCGACACGAAGGTGTGGAACCCGGCAAAGGACCGGGCGCTGCCGGCCCGGTACGCGCCGCACGACCTCACGGGCAAGCCGGTCTGCCGGGCGGCGCTGCTCAGGGCGTGCGGCATGGACGAGAACTTTGCCGGGCCGGTGTTCGGCATGATCTGCCGGCTGACGCAGCAGAAGGGCCTGGATCTGCTGCTCGAGGCGCAGGATTTCTTCGTGCAGAATGACTGCCGGCTGATCGTGCTGGGCAAGGGCGAGGCGCGGTTCGAGGCCGCGCTGACCGAACTCGCCCGGGCCCATCCGCGGAAGATCGCGGTGCTCACGCGGCTGGACGAGGAAATGAGCCACCGGATCGAGGCGGGCGCCGACTTCTTCCTCATGCCCTCGCACTTCGAACCCTGCGGCCTCAACCAGATGTACAGCCAGATCTACGGCACCGTCCCGGTCGTGTCGCGGGTGGGCGGCCTGGTCGACACGGTGACGGATCTCGACGAGCAGCCCGAGGCGGGCACCGGCATCGTGTTTGCGCCGGAGGCGGCCGATTTTCGCAAGGCCCTGGGCCGCGCGGTGCAGCTCCGTGCGCAGCCGGAGCGCCTGCGGCAGGCGATCGAGCGCGGCATGGCCCGCGATTTCAGCTGGCAGACCGCGGCGGCGGCCTACGAGCGGATGTATCAGGAGACAGTGTGAGGGGCCCCGGCGGGCGGGTGGCCTCGCGGCTTGGAAACGACGGCGCCGCCTGTCAACCTGCGGCCATGAAGGTGGCTGTCGCCGGAGCCTCGGGGTTCATCGGGAGCGCAGTGGCGCGCCGTCTGGCGGCCGGCGGCCACGAGGTCGTGCGCTTGGTGCGGCGGCCGGCGGAGCGGGCGGACGAGGTGGCGTGGCATCCGTCGTCCTGCGAAGTCGAGCAATGGGAGCGGCTGGAGGGCGTGGCGGCCGTCGTCAACCTCGGCGGGGCGAACCTGGCCGCGGGGCGCTGGACGCCGGAGCGCAAGGAGGAGATTCAGCGCAGCCGGGTCGAGTGCACGCGCACGCTGGTCGCGGTGATGGCGCATATGAATCATCACCCGCGGGCCTTCGTGTGCGCGTCAGCCGTCGGCTACTATGGCGACCGGGGCGAGGAGGAGCTGACGGAGGCCAGCGGTCGCGGCCAGGGCTTTCTGGCCGACCTGTGCCATGCGTGGGAAGAGGAGGCCCGGATCGCCGAGTCGGTCGGCATCCGTCCGGTGATGCTGCGGATGGGATTGGTGCTCGGGCCCGGCGGCGGGGTGCTGACGCGGATGTTGCCCGCGTTTCGCTGCGGCGTCGGGGGGCACTTGGGCGACGGGCGGCAGTGGATGAGCTGGATCGGGCTCGAGGATCTCACCGAAGCGGTCGTCTGGGTGCTGGACCAGCCGCAGCTCAGCGGGCCGGTGAACGCCGTCGCGCCCGCGGGGGTGCGCAACGCCGAGTTTGCGGCGAAGCTGGGCCATGTCCTGGGACGCCCCGCGGTGATGGCGGTGCCGGCGGTCATGTTGCGGGCGCTGTTCGGGGAGATGGCGGACGAGGCCCTGCTCGCGAGCACGCGGGTCAGGCCGGCTCGGCTGCATGAAGCCGGCTTTCACTTCCGCCAGACGGACCTGGAGGGGGTGCTGCGGCGGGCGGTGGAGTGATCCCCGCGGAGCGGCGCGCAGGATCGGTCTTCACCCTGGGGGATTGCCCCCAGGCGGGGGTGGGGAGACGCCGCGCGGACCATGGGCAGCGGTGACCCGGGGTTCGGGGCAGTTTCGATACGTCAATAAGGCGTGAAAGCCGGGAGGTTAAGGGAGTCGCCGAATACTTGTTTTACTCGGGGCACGGTACGCTGGCGGCGTGAAATTCACCCTGACAGCCCGCCGGATCATGCTCGCGAGTGCGGTGCTGTGCACGCTGGCCGCGGCGTCTCAGGCGCGGGCGGCCGGATGGGTCGGCAGCGGCGAGAGCTGGGATGCGGCGCTGAGCGATGCCCAGGCTGTGGCCTCCCAGCGGCCCGGGTTGAGCGTGATGCGGGCCACGGGCGAGTCGATGCTCCCTTACTTCGGCGAGGATGCGGTGCTGGTGGTCAAGAAGATCGACGCGGCGCGGCTGCGCGTCGGAATGATCGCTGTCTACGTAAATCGATTTGGCGAAAAAGTGGCCCACCGCGTCGTGGCCAGGGTCGGCGACGGCTGGGAGGTCAGGGGCTACAACAACGACCGGTCGGACAGCACGGTGGTGAACGCCGGCAATCTGCTTGGCATCGTTTACGCGACCTTCGCCTCGACGGGCCGCCAGGCGGGCGGGATCGCGTCGCTGGGCCGATCGGCGGTCGAGACGGTCTACGCCGCGCCGGCGAAGTGAGCGGCTGAGGCGCGGTCAACCGGATTTCGGTTAGTGCGAGCGTTGGGGGGCCAGGAAGTCCTATGGGCTTCCTGGCTCATGCCCGGATGGCTGGCGGCGACGGCGAAGACGCCGCCCTCGGATCGCTCCGCACGCTCACGCGTGCAGC
>JBAIXJ010000048.1:0-5676 GCA_037916645.1 Opitutales bacterium
CTGGTTCCTCTTCATCCCGCGCTCCCCGTTGTATCGGGAGCTGTTCGGCGAAGACCCGTCGGAGCGTCCGAACCTGATGTGGAGCGAGGTCAACGTGCCCGGACTGGCGGAGATGAACGCGCGCTCCACGGCGGCCCTGCGCAACGGGTCCCCGGGGTACGAACAGGAGTTCAATGCCGTCGTCGCTGGCCGCGCCTACTGGCTGCACGAGCAGGTGTTGATCAAATCCGTCAAGCCCGGCGAATGGAGCGTCGTGGGGGTCGTCACCAATGTCACGGCGCAGCACATCGCGGAGGAGGAGGCGAAAAAGAGCCAGGCGCTGCTGCGGCAGATCCTGACCCGTCCCGACTGCATGGTGTGGCAGGCGCACGTGACCGAGGCGGACGGCCGGTTCCAGTGGCAGTTCGAAATCCCCCCGTCCGGCCTGCAGAAGCGGATCTTCGACGGCGAGCAGGGCGTCGTGCATGACGGCGTGAGTGGCATGAGGACGCAGTCCCTCTACGGCCGGTTCATCGTCCCGGACCAGGCCCGGATGGACAACATTTCGCTGGGCGCGCTGCGCGGCGGCGCGCCGGGCTACGAGCAGGCGTTTTATCTCATCAAGGGGGATCAGACGTTCTGGCTGCACGAGCGGGTGTCGATCACGCCGGCCCGGCCCGGCCAGTGGGACCTGGTGGGCATCACCATCGACGTCACGGAGCTCAAGAAGGCGGAGATGGAGATTGCGCGCAAGGAGGCCTTCTTCCGCTTCATCTTCGAGCAGGCGCCGGTGGGCATCTCCGTGTACCAGCCGGAGGACCTCAACACCCACGTCGTCAACCCCGAACACGTGCGGATCACCGGCGTTTCGGCCGAGGACGCCAAGCTGCCGTATGCGTTCACCAAGGTGTCGCACCCCGACGACTACGCGGTGCAGCAGGAGTACGTGAAGCAGTTCCTCGCCGGCACGATCGACCACTACTCGCTGGAGAAACGCTATCTGCGCCCCGACGGGAGCGTGGTCTGGGCCGCGTTCAGCAGCCAGATGTTCACCGACCCCGCCACCGGGCAGAAGCAGGTGGTGACGACCCTGCTCGACATCACCGAGCGCAAGAAGGTGGTGGAGGAGCTGGCCCGGAAGGAGGCGCTGTACCGCTTCATCTATGAGCACGTGCCGGTCGGCATTTCCTGGATGCAGTGCCGGCGGGCGGACAGCCGCATCGTCAATCCCGCGCACGAGCGGATCACGGGCGTGCCGGCGGCGCTGTCGCACGACACGCAGAACTACGCCAAGGTGACGCATCCGGACGACCAGGCGAAACAGGCGGCGCTCACCGACAAGCTGTACCGGGGCGAGATCGACCAGGTGGTGATCGAGAAACGCTACCTGCACCCGGGCGGGCGCGTGGTCTGGGCCGTGCTGTCCCAGTTCCTCAACCGCGACCGCACCACCGGCGAGACGCAGGAGGTCACCACGATCGTCGACATCACCGACCAGAAGCAGGCCGCCGAGGAGCTGCGCCAGGCCAAGGAGGCGGCGGAGCGGGCCAGCCAGGCCAAGAGCACGTTCCTCGCGATGATGAGCCACGAGATCCGGACGCCGATGAACGGCGTCATCGGGATGACCAGCCTCCTGCTCGACTCGCCGCTCACCCGCGAGCAGCGCGATTACGCCGAGACCATCCGGGCCAGCGGCGAGACCCTGCTGACCATCATCAACGACATCCTGGACTTCTCCAAGATCGAGTCGGGCCGCCTGGAGCTGGAGCACGAGGTGTTCCACCTGCGCGAATGCGTCGAGGGCGCGCTGGACCTGCTCGCCACGAAGGCCGCCGAGAAGCGGATCGACCTGCTCTACGAGATCGCCGACGGCGTGCCCCAGACCGTGCGCGGCGACGCGACGCGCCTGCGCCAGGTCCTCGTCAACCTGCTCGGGAACGCGATCAAGTTCACCGATCGCGGCGAGGTGGCGCTCAGCGTGCGGGTGAAGACGCCCGATTCGAATCCGCCCGGCATGAAGCTGAAGGGCACCGGTTCGCCCGTGCCCGCGTCGGCCCGCATCGGCTCGCTGTCGCCGCTGCTGGAGGCGTCGGGCACCCCCGCCTCGTTTTCGCCGTTGGGCGGCACCGGGTCCGAGGGGCCGGTGTCCGGCGGCGGCGGCGCGCGCCAGGCCTTGGAGCTCTGCTTCAGCGTCGCCGACACGGGCATCGGCATCCCCCAGGAGGCCATCGGCCGCCTGTTCCGGTCGTTCACCCAGGTTGACACCTCCACGACGCGCCGGTTCGGCGGCACGGGCCTCGGGCTCGCCATCAGCCGGCGCCTGACCGAGCTCATGGGCGGGGCGATGTGGGTCCAGAGCGAAGTGGGCCGGGGCTCGACCTTCAGCTTCACCATCCGGGTCGAATTCGTGCCCGCCCGGCCGCGCCCGTACCTGGCCGGTCCGAAGCTGCACCTCAGCGACCGGCGCATGCTCATCGTTGACGACAACGCCACCAACCGGCGCATCCTCGCCACCGTGGTCGGCGGCTGGGGCATGACCTCCCGCGCCGCCCGGTCGGCCCACGAGGCGCTGGAAATGCTGCGCGCCGGCGAGACGTTCGACGTGGGCATCCTCGACATGCAGATGCCGGAGATGGACGGCGTGATGCTGGCCAACGAAATCCGGAAGCTGCCCGAGAACGACAAGCTGCCGCTCGTGCTGCTGTCGTCGCTCGGCCAGCGGGAGGTGACCTCGGAGCGGAAGCTCTTCGCCGCCGCCCTGACGAAACCGGTGAAGCCCTCGATGCTTTTCGACGTGCTCGCGGGCATGTTCACGGAGTCGACCGCGCCGGTGATCGCGCCCACCCGGATCAAGCCGCGCCCGACCGGCGACAAGCTCGCCGGCGCCATGCGGGTGCTGCTGGCCGAGGACAATGTCGTCAACCAGAAGGTCGCCCTGCATCTGCTCGCCTCCCTCGGCTTCCGCGCCGATCTGGCCGGCAACGGCCTGGAGGTGCTGGAGGCGCTGAAGCGCCAGCCGTACGACGTCGTCCTGATGGACGTGCAGATGCCGGAGATGGACGGCCTTGAGGCCACGCGCCGCATCGTGAAGGAGCAGCCGGACCCGGCGAAGCGGCCCTGGATCATCGCCCTCACCGCCAACGCGATCCAGGGCGACCGGGAGATCTGCCTGGCCGCCGGCATGGACGACTACATCAGCAAGCCGATCCGCAAGGAGGAACTCTCGGATTCGCTCCGCCGCGTGCCGATGGACCGGACCATCGAGCCCAGCGGGTGATCCGCCCGGGGGACGCTCCCGGGGCTCCGGCATGATCTCCGGAATTGTAGGCTGCCAGCTTGCTGGCGCCAAACCCCGAAATTCCAAAGGCGCCCGCCAGCGGGCGGCCTACAGAAGAAAAGCTGGGCGGCGAAGCTGAGGCACGGTGTAGCCCATCCGCGGCCGGATGCTCAGGCGCCGGCGGCCTCGCCGTTCATGCGCGGCTCGAGCTGGCCCCACAGGTGCTCGGCCTTGCCCGCGAGCAGGGTGCGGACCCGGTCGATCTCCGCCTGGCGCAGGGCCAGGTTCTCCTCCGCGATCTTCGCGAGGTCGTCGAGATTGTAGAGAAAGACGTTGGGCAGGCTGGCCGACGCCGGGTCGATGTTGCGGGGCATCGCGAGGTCGATGAAGAACAGCGGCTGGTTCGGGCGCTGCCGCATGGCGGTCGCGGCCATGGGCCGGGTCACGACCGCGTCCGGCGCGGCCGTGGAGCACACGGCAATGTCGAAGTTCGGCAGGGCCTCGACCATGCCCTCGAACGGAAGGGCCTGGGCGCCGAATTCCCGCGCCAGCTCCTCGGCGCGCTGGAACCGGCGGCTCGTGACCGCCATCGTGCCGGCGCCGCGGCTCTTGAACGCCCGCGCGGTCTTCTCGCCGATCTCGCCCGCGCCGATCACGAACACCCGGCAGCGCTGCAGGTCCCCGTAGATCTTGAGCGCGAGGTCGACCGCCACGCTCGCGACGCTGATCTGGCCCTCGCCGATCCCCGTGTGGGTGCGCACGTGCTTGGCCGCCTGGAAGGTCTTTTGGAACATCCGGTTGAGCACGGGGCCCGTCGAGCCCCGCGTCTGGGCCGCGGCATAGGCCTCCTTCACCTGCCCGAGAATTTCGGTCTCACCCACCATCTGGGAGTCCACGCCCGCGGCGACCTCGAGCAGGTGCTGCACCGCCGGGCGGCCGAGCAGCTGCAGGCGGATCTGGGCGAATGCCGCCGGGTCGACCTGGCTCAGCGCGCAGAGCGCGGCCGCCAGGCGGTCGATCGCGTCCGGCTGGGCGGCGACGCCGTAGATCTCGACCCGGTTGCAGGTGTTGAGCACCGCGAATTCGGGCAGGCCCGGCAGCGCGCGGAGCTCGCCGCGCAGGGTGTCGACCTTGTCGCCCGTGAGCGCCAGCTTCTCGCGCAGCTCGAGGGGCGCGGTGTGGTGGCTGGCGCCGAGGAGAAAGAGGGTCGGGGCGCTCACGTCTTGTAGCCGGCGGCGGGCGCCGCGGGCGGCACGGGGTGGCGGCTGGCGTTGACCGGACCGAGCGACAGCAGCGCGGCGGCGAACAGCGCGACGCAGACCCAGGCGAGGCGCTGCGACACCAGCCGGCGGCTGAGGCGCAGCACGAGGGCGGCGAGGTACGCCAGCCACAGGGCGGCGGTGAGGAGCTTGGGCGTGTCAACGGTCGCGAGATCCTGGAGCCAGTGGAACGAGCCGATGCCCAGCGACCAGGCGAGCAGCACCACGCCGGCCACCAGCAGCCGGACGCTGATGTGGTCGAGTTCGAGGATCGAGGGCAGGAACGAAAACAGCCCGTGCAGATGCTTGTACTTCAGGCTGTACGTCTGGAGGAGGTACATGCACGAGGTGAGCGCGAGCAGGCCGAAGACGCCGTAGCTGAACATGGCGAGGGCCGCGTGGAATTCGATCCAGGCCTGGCTTCCGAAGGCGTTAATCCGCTTGGTGGCGTCCCACGCCGGAGCGCTGAGCGAGACGAGCGTCAACACGGCGGACAGGCAGGTGGTGAAATACCCGAGCAGGCTGAGGCGGAAGGTGGCGCCGATGACCATGTAGAGCGAGATGGCGGACCACGCCGTGAACTGGAACAGCTCGAACATGTTTCCAATCGGGCAGCCATGGACCGCCCGGCCGCGCAGGTAGAGGCCGAGGGTCTGCAGCACGAAGCCGGCGGCGATGAGGGCGTACATGGCCCCGGGGGATTGCCGCCGGTCGCGCAGCAGTCCGCCCGTCCCGAACAAAAACCCGGCCACATAGAAACCCGAGGCCGCCCAAAGCCAGGTGCGATCGCCAAGTCCGAGGAAGATCATGGAGCCGCTGAACTTACGCGAGAGGCGCGCCCCGCGCAAGCCGCCGGGATGTCCCGTGTCGCGCCATCACGCCGGAACCTGGTCTGGCGGCCGTCCGCCCGCCGGCCGGGTCGGGATGGCCTCCCGGAGGACGGCAGCGACGAAGGCCGCCACCGCCGGCTCTTCGCTGGCGCGCGGGCCGGCGACGTTGAGCACGGCGATCCGGTGGACCGCGAGGAATTCAGCCAGCTCCCGGGCCGGGCCGGCGCCAGCCGGCGTCAGGTGCAGCAGGGGCCGGCCGAGGCGGCGGGCGCATTCCGCGGTCCAGGCGGTCCCGCCGCTGAGCCGGGGGCTGAGGGAGAAGATCACGGTG
>JBAIXJ010000049.1:0-8091 GCA_037916645.1 Opitutales bacterium
CAGAAGGACGACCACTACAAGACCGTCGGCCAGGTCGTCCGGATCCTGACCGACGTCGTGAGCAAGAACGGAACCCTCCTGCTCAACATCCCCCAGCGCGAGGACGGGACGATCGACGACCGCGAGCTGGCCTGGCTGAAGGATATGGCCGCCTGGATCGCCGTGAACGGCGAGGGCATTTACGGGACCCGTCCGTGGAAGGTGTTCGGCGAGGGGCCCACCCAAGTGCCGCGCGGTCGCGCCGCCGACCGGCCGCTGCCGTACACGTCCGACGACCTCCGGTTCACGACCAAGGGCGGCCGTCTCTACGTGTTCGTGATGGAGCTCCCCACCGCACCGATCGAGGTGAAGGCGCTGGGGCTTGCCGCCGGCCTCGCGCCACGGGTCGCCACGGTCTCCCTGGTGGGCTCCTCCGAGCCGGTCCGGTGGCGGCAGGAGCAGGACAGCCTGGTGATCGAAGTGCCCGCAACGATGCCCAGCCGCGACGTGATCTCGTACCGGATCACGTTCGAGAGATCCATGGCCGCCCCGCCCGTCGCGCTCAGCCCGACTCCTCCGCTACCGTGATTTATGGGCCAGAAGGTCCGCGAAGTCATTGGCCGCATTTGAATCGCCGGCCTGGCGCGCTGCAGCCAATCCCTGCTCCATCAGGCGCTGTACCGCTTCTCCAGCTCCGCTGCGGACCAGGACGTGGATGCAGCAGTCCGCCTGATCCAGTCGGCCGGCATTCAACAACTCCTGGGTGAGGGCAACCAGCGCGGCGGAGTCCTTGGGCCGCAACTCCAGCGCCCGCTCCAGATTCGCTTGGGCTTCCTGATAAAGGCCCAAACCCAGGAGACAGGTCCCGAGCTTCCAGCGGCCCTCTTGATAATCGGGGTCCAGGCGCACCGCCCGGCGATAGGAACCGGCCGCCTCCAGCCCGCGTCCCTGCCCCTGCAGAACATCCCCCAGCAGACACCGCAACTGGGGATCACGCCAGAGGACGGCGACGCCACGCCTTAGCACCGTGATCGCCTTGATCACATTCCCCTGCCGGCGCAGGATCGCCGCCAAGGTGGCATACAACTCGGCGGTCCGCGGCGCCGCCGCCAAGCCCTCCTCCGCCACCTTGACCGCATCCTCGGGCCGATTGAGCTGCACGTAAACCTCCGCCAGGGCCTCGTAGGCCAGCCCGTCGGCGGGGGCGTGGCCCACGGCATCCCGGTAAAAACGCCGCGCGATTTCCAGCTGTCGGGGCCGGAGCTGACCTCCGCCCAGGGTCTCCAATCGGTAGGGGTCGTAACTCCAAGCATACATCCAGGCCAGCCATCGATCCTCCGCTTCCCGCCACTCGCCGGTTGCGCCGCTGAGACGGCGCTGTTCGGCGGCCCCGGCCGCGTCGCCCGCCTCGGTGTAGATCTGGGACAGCAGGTTGTGCGCCGTGGGAAAATCCGGATTCGCGCGCGCGATCGCTTCCAGGTAGCGGCGGGCGGTTCGCCGGTCGCCGCGCTGGAGCGCGATCCGCGCCAGTCCCAGCCGCGCATAGGGATCGTTCGGCACGAGGGCCAGGCGCCGGTCATAATGCGGCCGAGCCTCCTCCGGAAGCCCCAGCTTCAGCAGAAGATCGGCCAGCTTCAGCCTCGCGGCCGCGTAGTAGGGAGCCAGCTTCAGCGTTGTCTCCAGGAACTGCCGCTGACCATCAACGTCGCCGAGCTTGGCACGATCATCGGCGAGCAGATAGGTCCAGCGGGCATTTCGCGGCTCCAGCTCATGCAGGCCGCGCTCCACCTGCTCCGCCTCCTGGTAACAGTCGTTGGCATGGTAGAGACCGGCCAATTCCGTCAGCGCCTCAACCGCCGGCCCGTTCCCCCTTGCGATGGCGGTCGCCGCCCGGGCCCGGGACGCGTACTCCCGCGGCCAGCGCCCCAGATCCGGGATCTCGGGCACGGCGGCCCGCACGATCGCAGCGACCCGGGCGTCCCGCCACCACAGCCAGCCGAAGCCGCCGCCGGCGGCCAGGCAGATGCCCAGCGCCCCCCAAAAAAACAGCCTCTTCCTCCATGCTCCGGTGAGGCGCCTCTGCAAATCCGTTTCCATCTCAGGCTCCTTCAAACACGTCTTTTCCGCGGCGCGCAATGGGTTTCACGCAGAGTTCGGGTCAGCGGCGGCTTGGCCGCCCGCGCGCCGGCGGGAACAGGAACCGATGCCGCGACTCGCGTCAGGGAACATGTTTCTCCACTGTGGAGGTCTCAGGCCCAGCCGTCGCTCCGGTCGAACAAAATCCATCCGGCTCCCCTCCCATGCGCTTCATCGACTCGCCCATGCATCTGCAGAACCCGGCCGGGGTCCAACCCAGCGCCCGGCTGCACGACCAGCGCGACCCATGATCTCCGTCATCGCCGACGACCTCAGCGGCGCGGCCGAGCTCGCCGGCGTGGCGGTGCGGCACGGCCTCAGCGCGGAAGTGCAGACGCGTTTTGAACCGTCGGCCCGGGTCGAGGTGATCTGCCTGGACACCGACACGCGTTTCCTGCCACCGGCGGAGGCGGCCCGCATCGTCGGCGCCGCGACCCGCGAGGTGATGGCGGCGAAACCGGCGGGGATCTTCAAGAAATGCGACTCGGTGCTGCGCGGCTCCGTGCTGGCCGAGGCCCGCGCGATGGCCGGGTCGGCCGGCAGGCCGCGGATCGTCGTGTTGTCCGCCAATCCGAAGCGGGGGCGCATCATCCGCGACGGCCGCTATTTCATCGCTGGCCGGCCGCTGCACGAAACCGATTTTGCGCGCGATCCCTCGCATCCGCGGACGACCGCGGTGGTCGCGGATTTGCTCGGCGGCGACCTCACCGGCGTGACGGCGCCCGACGCGCAGTCCATGGCCGACGTCCGGGCCCGGGCGGCCGCGCTGGACCCGCAGACCCTGCCAGTCGGCGGAGCCGACTTCTTCGACGCCTGGCTGCTGACGCAGGCGGTCGGACGCAGCGCCGTCCAGACCGGCGACCTTGCGCCGGGCCGCGGACCGACGCTACTCGTCTGCGGAAGCAAGGCCTCGTGGCGGCAGCGCCAGGGTGAAGCCGAGGCGCAGGGTCTACCCGTGTTCGCCCTGCCGCACGCCGCCGCCGCGGTGCTCCACGCTTTGCGCTCCTCCCGGTGCGTGCTGCTGGGGATCGGCGACGGGCCCGCCACCGCGGGCTTGTCCCCGGCCCGCCTGACCGGCCAGCTCGCGGAGACCGTCGGTCGCATCCTGCGCGACGCGACGGTCGAACGGCTGCTGCTGGAGGGCGGGGCCACCGCCGCGGCGGTGGTGCACGCGCAGGGCTGGACCCGGCTCATCGCCGGCACGGAGGCGGCGCCCGGCGTCGGGGTCCTGCGGCCGTTCGATCTCGACCGGCCCTGGCTGTTCATCAAACCCGGCAGCTACGCCTGGCCCCGGGAAATCTGGCCGGGCTGACGTGGGGGGCCGCGGCATCGAGGCGGCGTGATTGCCGATCCACCGCCGCGGCCACGCCGCCATCCCGGCGGGATCGAAGGGCGCCCGGCCGTGGCTCAGAATGGCCGCCGGGTGACGATCTTCAGCACGAAGGCGTGTTCGCAGGGTCGGGCGGCCGGCATCTGCACGACCAGGCCGCCTGGCGTCAGCGACCACGCCAGCTCGCCCTCGACGCCCAGCAGGCGGACCGACTCGATTTCCGTGGCGTAGAGGCGCTTCAGGGTCTCGATCTGCACGCGTGCGCCCGGCCAGCCCAGGCAGGTTGCATAGAGCGCATGGCCCTTGACGGTGAAGCGGATGTCCCGGGCGGTGAACGGCCCGACCTCTTTTTCATTGAACGAACCGCTCTTGCTCATCCGGGTCGGTCCTTCCCCGAAGGAGATCCAGTTCGTGGCTCCGTAGATGGCTTCGCCGTTGACCCGCAGCCAGTCGCCCATGCCTTCCAGGATGTTCTTCGCCTCGGCGGGCAGAGTCCCGTCCGGCTTGGGGCCGACGTTTAGCAGCAGGTAACCGCTCTTGCTGACGTTATCGATCAGGTAATGCACCAGCGTGGTGACCGACTTGTAGCCGGTCTCCTTCAGATAGCCCCAGCCTTCGCCGTCGTCGACCGTCGTGTCCGTGAGCCACTCGTGGTAGGTCAGGCGGTCCATGCGCCCCAGCTCCAGGTCCACCACCCCCGCTCCCGGGGCCAGATCGTATTCCTTGTAGGTCACCACCACGCCGCGACCCCATTCCCGCTCCTGGTTGTAGTAGTACGCCAGGATCTCCTTCTTGTAGTCCTCGGGTACGCCCCGGAGGCCGAAATCGAACCAGAGCACGTCGGGCCGGTAGCGGTCGATCACCTCGCGGATTTTCGCCTGCCAGCGGTCCAGAAAGGCCCGGCTCGGTTTCGCCTGGTCGAAGAACGCCGCCCCGTGCGCCCCGCCGAAATCGCACGGGCGGTCCACATCGTGGGGTTCCCCGTACAGGCCGGCGTACCGGGGATCGGCGGTATCGTAGTCGCTCATCCAGTGCGGATAGAACCACCAGTTCTCGGCGTGATGCAGCGCCACCAGAAACCGCAGCCCCTGGCGGCGGACGGCCTGTTCCAGTTCGCCGACCACATCCCGCCGCGGGCCCATCCGGACGGCGTTCCATTCGGAAAGGCGCGTATCCCACATGCAGAATCCGTCATGGTGCTCGCCCACGGGCCCGGCAAAGCGCGCGCCCGAGCGTCGGAACAACTCCGCCCACTCGTCGGGGTTGAACTTGTCGGCCGTGAACATCGGGATGAAGTCCTTGTAGCCGAAGACCGATGGGTCGCCATAGGTGGCCACGTGATGGCGATGCTGCTCCGTGCCCGGCCGGTACATGTTGAACGGGTACCAGGTCGCGTTGGGCCCGCGGGCCGGGACGGAATAGACCCCCCAGTGGGTATAGATGCCGAACTTGGCGTCGCGAAACCACTGCGGCGTCACGTGACCCTGCAGGGAATCCCAAGTCGGCAGAAAGCTGGCGGGCATGGAGAAAGGGGACGATGCTTCCCTCCACCGTCGCGGCGGGCGTTGATTCCGACATGCCGGAATCAGGGCGCCGCTATTTGCGCCGGATCCGGAAGGCGGCGCAACTCAATTGGGGCCGAACCGGCGGAAACGCCGGGTCTTGATCCGAACCGCGGAGACTGGCTCAATCCAGTCCGCCCCCTTCCGACTGCCCGCGTCGCCCCGCGCCGGATCAACTGTGCACTTGAAGCCCTGGCTCTGCCTTCTCCTTGCTTGCTGCGCCGGCCGCGCCGGGCCCCCGGCCGCCTCCGCCGCCGACCCCGTGGTCCGCGTCACCGGCGGCGTGATTCGGGGGCGGCTCCTGCCGGACGGGCGGGGGGCGGTCTTCCGGGGAGTCCCCTTCGCCGCCCCTCCGGTCGGGCCGTTGCGCTGGTACGAACCCATGCCGGTGGTTCCGTGGCCCGGCGTGCGCGAGAGCGACCGACCCGGCCCGCCGCCCGAACAGCCGTCGTTCGGCTGGAACGCCCGGATGGCGGCCGACAGCCGGGAAGACTGCCTGTATCTGGACGTCTGGACTCCCGCGGGTCCGGCCCGCGCCCGGCTTCCCGTGATGGTGTGGATCCACGGCGGAGCCAACCTGGGCCTGGCCGGTGGCTACGAACCGCTCTACGACGGGCGGGCGCTGATCCGTCACGGCGTGGTGCTCGTGGTGATTGAGTACCGGCTGGGCATCTTCGGTTTCTTCGCCCACCCCGCACTGACGCAGGAGTCACCGCACCACGCGGCGGGCAACTACGGGCTGCTCGACCAGCTCACCGCCCTCCGCTGGGTCCACGACAACATCGCGACCTTCGGCGGCGATCCGGGGAACGTCACCGTCTTCGGCCAGTCGGCGGGCGGCTGGAACATCGTTGCCCTGATGAGTTCGCCGCTCGCCCGGGGCCTGGTGCACCGCGCGATCGTCGAAAGCGGGGTGCCGCCGAGGACGCTGACGCGCCCCCTCCGGGAGGCGGAGCAGGCGGGGATTCAGGTGGCGAACAAGTTGCACGCCCCGGCCGAGGGCACGCTGGCCTACCTGCGGTCCCTCCCCCCCGCGGAACTGCTGGAGGCCGGACCCGGCATCAACACATTCACCGTCGACGGCTGGGTGTTGCCCGCCTCTCCCTACGACGTCTGGCGCGAGCGGCGCGAACTCCCGGTCCCGCTGCTCATCGGAAACAACGCGATCGAGATCCCCGCCAGCGGTTCGCCCGCCGACATCAAGGACGCGATCCGCGCCACGTTCGGAGACCTCGCCCCCCGGGCGCTCGCCTTGTATGGTCTGGCCGGCGACGGCGGCCCGCCGCCGGTCGATCCCCGCTATGGAACGCTGGCGGACCAGTGGGGCAGCGATCTATTCTTCCGCAACCCGGCGATCATCCATGGCGAGTGGCACGCGGCCGCCGGCAACCGGGTCTGGGACTATGAATTCGACCGGGCGATTCCACCGCATCCCCGGGCCCAGCATTCGAGCGAACTGCCTTATGTGTTCGGCAATTTCCCTGCCACGGACGCGATGGTGACCGGCGAATTCACGGACGCCGATCGCAGGCTGTCAGCAACCCTCCAGGGCTACTGGACGAATTTCGCCAAAACCGGCGATCCGAATGGTCCCGGCGTTCCGTTCTGGCCGGGCTACGACGCCAAGGATCGACGGTACCTGATCTTCACGCCCGCGGCGGAGGTCGCCGAAGGCCGGAACGAGCGGGGACCCTGGTGCGATTTGTTTCGTGAACTGATGAATGCGCGGACGACGGCCCCCGAGGAGACGAGACCCGCCGCGCCTTGACCCAACTTGCTCCCAAACGTCATAACTGGCACCTCCGGACCATGAAACCCGTCACTGGAATCCTCCTCGCCCTCCTCACCTTTTCGCTGCCCACGGCCGCCGACCCGCTCCGGCCGGGGGACGACGTGGCGATCTGCGGCGATTCCATCACGGAGCAGCGGATGTACTCCGTCCTCATCGAGGACTACCTGCTGATGTGCCAGCCGGTGCCGGTCCCGCAGGTGCAGCAGTTCGGATGGAGCGGCGAGACGATCCGGGGGCTTCTCTCCCGGGTGAAGAACGACGTGCTGCCGTTCCGGCCGACGGTCGTCACCCTGTGCTACGGCATGAACGACGGCGGCTACACGACGACCAACCCCAAAACCGTGGCGGCGTTCGCGAACGACACCGAGGCCACCGTCCAGATCCTGAAGGCCAGCGGCGCGCGGCTCATCCTGGTCGGCTCGCCCGGCGCGGTGGACACGGAGCGTTTCAAGACCTGGTTCATCGCCAAATGTTCTCCGGACGCCTACAACCAGACGCTGTATGACCTCGGACAGGCGGCCAAAGCGGTGGCCGAACGCGAGGGCGCGGTCTGGGTGGACGTGCACGGGCCGATGCTGGCGGCGATGGCCAAGGCCAAGGCCAGGTATGGGCCGGATTACCCGTTGGCCGTGGACGGAGTCCATCCCCCTTGGAACGGGCAATTGGTGATGGCGTACGCCTTCCTCCGGGCGCTGGGCTGCAACGGCGACATCGGGACCATCACGCTCGACGCGCGCACCGGCGCCGCCGAGGCCAGCGACGGGCACCAGGTCCTCTCCGCCGCCGGCGGCCGGATCGAGATCGAGTCCACCCGCTACCCCTTCTGCTTCGTGGATGACCCCAAGGACCCCTTGTCCACACGCGCCGTGCTCGACTGCGTGCCCTTCAACGAGGATCTCAACCGCTTCCGGCTGGTCGTGCATCACGCGGCGGCGACGATGAAGGTCACTTGGGGCGCGGCATCGCGGGTCTTCACGCAGGCGGAGTTGGAGAGCGGCATCAACCTTGCCGCCGTCTTCCTGGACAACCCGTTCCGCGATGCCTTCGCCGCCGTGGATGCTGCGGTGAAGGCCCAGCAGGCCTACGAGACGCCGGCGGTCAAATCGATGCTCCACAGTCTCCCGGACTGGAGGCGTTTTCTGCCCGGGCAACAGTCCGAGTATGACGACCTGCAGGCGAGGGTCGTCGCCAAGGATCGTGAGATGAACCTGGCCTCCCGCGCCGCGCTGCGACCGGTGCGGCACGTGGTGGAGGTCACGGCGGTCCCCGCCTCCGGCCAGCCTTGATCCGCC
>JBAIXJ010000050.1:0-15100 GCA_037916645.1 Opitutales bacterium
TCCTGTCGGCCCGCGAACGGCTGCGGCCGTTCGAGGAGGCGGCGCAGAAGCTCGACGACGAATCGCGCCTGCTCACCACGCTCAAGCTGACGCTGCGCCAGCGCGAGATCGACTTCCAGGTGCCGAAACGGACGATCGAGATCCTCAACGAGGCGGAGCCGGCGCGCCGGCCGAGCCGGCCGAGCTGGCCGCTGAACATTTTCTTCGCCGTGGTCTTCGGATCGCTGCTCGGCGTCGGGACCGCGGTGCTCATGGAGTACTTCGACACCAGCTTCCGCAACGTCGCCGACGTGGAGGGCCGCCTGCAGCTGCCCGTCCTGAGCGTCATTCCGGTGAGCCGCAGCCCGGCGCAGCCGGATCCCGACGATCCCGCCGAGGCGGAGCCGTTCCGGGTGCTCCAGACCAACCTCAACCTCGCCCTCACGCCGGGGCAGGCGAGCAGCCTCGTGGTGCTGTCCGCCGGTCCGGGCGAGGGCAAGTCGACGGCGGTCTTCCGGCTGGTCCAGACCATGGCCCAGGCGGGCGAGCGCGTGTTGCTGGTGGACTCCGATGTGCGCCGCCCGGTGCAGCACCATCTTTTGAAGCAGCCGCGGGAGCCCGGCTTCGTGGACGTGCTTCTCAACCGGGCGGCGGCTGACGCGGTGATCCGCCGCGGCGTGGCGCCGGGGTTCGATTTCATCGCCAGCGGCGCCAGCGCCAACTTCGCCCTCAGC
This sequence comes from Opitutales bacterium, assembly GCA_037916645.1. Classification (GTDB taxonomy): domain Bacteria; phylum Verrucomicrobiota; class Verrucomicrobiia; order Opitutales; family Opitutaceae; genus Fen-1467. The sequence continues at coordinate 714 of JBAIXJ010000050.1, forward strand.
CTCCTCTACGCCAACAAACTCCGCGAATTCATCGCGCAGGCGAAGATCCGGTACGACAAGATCGTCTTCGACTCGCCGCCGATCATCGGCGTGAGCGACGCCTCCGTCCTCGCCAGCGTGGCCGACGGCGTGGTGCTGCTGATCCAGCACCGGCGCAATCCCCAGAGCATGGTGCTGCGCGCGCGCCAGATCATCGACGGCCTGAAGACGCCCATCCTCGGGGTGGTACTGAGCCAGGTGCCGCCGGGCGCCGGCGACGACTACGGCTACTACACGCAAAACTACGCCTATTATGGCGAAGGCGGGAAGAGCCGGAAACGGCCCGGCGGGGCGTCCGCCGCGGCGGCCAAGGGGCCGGCCGGCGGGGCCGACCGGATCGCGCTCGGCGAGCGCGACGCGCCCGATCGCGGTTAGGCGCGCTTCGTGATGTCGCGCGGCGCGATCTCCACCGGCCTGATATCCGGCAGTTCCTTCGCGCCCCGGGCACCGAGCTCGGCGAACTTGCGCGCGCCTGGCAGCACCTTGCCCTCCAGCGAGCCGACGGCGGCGTTGTAGGACTTCGTCGCCGCCCCCAGCGAGCGGCCGATGTCCTCAAAGTGTTCCAGGTAGGTGGCGATGCGGTCGGACAGTTCGCGGCCGAGCTCGGCGATCTGGGCGGCGTTTTCCGAGAGCTTTTCCTGGCGCCAGCCGTAGGATGCCGCCCGCAGGAGCGCGATCAGCGAGACGGGGGTGGCCAGCAGCACATTGCGTTCGAACCCGTACTCGGCCAGCGCCGGATCGGCCTGGAACGCGCCGTAATAGAATGCCTCGCCGGGCAAAAACAGGACCACCACCTGGGGGGCGTGCTCGAATTGGGCCCAATAGGCCTTGCCCGCCAGCGCGTCGATGTGGGCCCGCACCTGCCGGCCGTGCTCCGTCAGCTTCGCCGCCCGGACCGCATCGTCGGTGGCGGTCGTCGCGTCCAGGTAGGCCTGCAGCGGCGCCTTCGCGTCCACCGCAATCATGCCGCCGCCCGGCAGGCGCACGATCAGATCGGGCCGGAGCCGCCGATCCTCCGTGCCCACCGTCTCCTGCTCGACAAAATCGCAGTGTTCCACCATCCCGGCGAGCTCCACGACGCGGCGGAGCTGGATTTCGCCCCAGCGGCCCGCGGCGGTGGTGGATCGCAGGGCGGTCGACAGGCGCGACGTTTCACTCTGCAGCTGGGCCTGCGCGGTCCGGAGCGATTCGAGGTGGCGGTTGAGATCGCCGTAGGCCTGCGCCCGCTTCTGCTCCAGATCGGCAATCTTGGCGTCGACTTTCTCGAGGGACTCCTTGAGCGGCTTGACCAGGGCGTCGATGGCTTGCTGGCGTTTGCCGAGGTCATCGGTTGACTGCGAATGGAGCTTGGCGAACGTTTCGCGGGCGAGCTCGAGAAACTGGGTGTTGCTGCTGGTCAGCGCGTCCGCCGCCAGCGCCTTGAACGTGTCGGTCAGCCGCGCCTGCGCCTGCTGGAGGGCATTGCGCTCCGCCGTCAGCTCGGTCTCGAGCCGGGCGACCTGGGTTTTCAGGGTGTCGCGATCGGCGCGCAGCGCCGTGAGTTCGGATTCCCGCTGGGCCAGCTGCCCGGCGAGCAGGCGGAAACGCGCCTCGAGCGCGGCGGTGCGCGACCGGGCCCAGAGCCAGACCACGACGGCGGCTCCGGCGGCGGCGAGGATGGCGGATAGGATCGGCGACACGGCGGAGGTAACTGCTGATGCGCCCGGCGGCGCGCCGGCTCAAGAGGAAAAGCCGGCCGAGACCAACGCCGGCCTGCGCCGGGCAACGCTTGTCACCCGGTGAAGGGCTCGTTCGACGGCGAGGGTTCCTTCGCCGGGAAATAGACGGTGACCCGGGTTCCCTCGCCGACCTTGGTCTTGAGGTGGAGGAGGCCGCGATGATCCTGCACGAGCCGGGAGACGATCGCGAGGCCCAGCCCCGTCCCTTTCTCGGCCTTGGTCGTGAAGTAGGGCTCGAAGATGTGAGGCAGCACGTTGGCGGGAATCCCGGCGCCCTGGTCGAGCACCGACAGCGCGATGAGCGGCGGCTCGGTGGCCAGCGGCGCCCGGCCGATCACGAGGTCCTGGGGGCCGTCCTGCAGCGACTCGATCGGCAGCGGCTGGAGCACGGTTTCGGCCGTCACCCACACGGTCTGATCGTCGGCGGTGCTCTGAAACGCATTGATCGTCAGGTTGAGCAGGATCTGGATGAGCTCCGTGCCGTTGATCAGCGCGGCGGTATCCTGATCGAGCAGCTTGACCGCCAGGTGGCCGCCCCGGATGGCCGGATGGTGTTTGAGCAGCGTCTGGAGGTCGGTCAGGACCTGGTTGACGCGCACCTCGCGGTTGGAGAAGTGACGCTTCCCGAGGGAGCGGAGGTAGCGCGTCGCGATCGCAAAGCAGGTGTTGACCTGCTTGGAGATGACGGCGAGGTCCTCGCGCACCGCGTCCAGATCGGAGCCATGCAGGAACGAGGCCTTCGCGAGGCGGAGCTCGAGCATCTCGACGTAGCCGATGATGATCGTCAGGGGATTGTTGATGTCGTGGAGGACCCCGGCGTAGATCTGGTTCGTGGTGCGGGCCATCTCCTCCTTGAGCGTGGCGTCGTGGAGCTGGTCGGTGAGCCGCGACAGCCGGTTCTGGGTCGCGGCGACGGATTCGGAGATCCGGCGCAGGCGCAGCGCCCGGGAGGCGGCTTCGCGAATCGTCGTCAGGTCAAACGGCTTGCTCAGGTAGTCGCACGCACCGAGGCGGAGGGCCTGCCGCGCGGTCTCGATCGTCTCGTACGCGGTGAGCATCAGGACCTCGACCTGCGGGTCGATCTCCTTGAGGCTGCGCAGCACCTCGATGCCGGAGCGGCCGGCCATGCGGATGTCGAGGAAGGCGACATGGACCCGGTTGTTGCGGGCGAACTCGATCGCCTTCTCGCCGTTTTCCACCGCGTGGACCTGGAAGTCGTTCTTGAACACCATCCGCAGCGAGTGGCGCGGCCCCTCCTCGTCGTCGACCACGAGCATGACCGGCAGCGCCTCGGCGCCCGGGCTGATGGGGGCCGCCGACGAGCCGGGAAGGGGCGGGGTCGACGAGGTGGGAATGGGCGGCGTCGACGAGCCGGGGGCGGGGGAGGCGGAGGAGCCGGGGGCGGAGGAGGAAACTGTAGCGGGCGCCGGTGAGGGAACGGGGGCCGTGATCATGGGTCGGGGCAGGAGGGTCGGGCCGGATCGCGACGGTAGCTCAAAAGCGGTAGTCGAGCGAGAACGAAAGGGCGCTGAACGAGGTGGAGTAGGACCCGTCGGGGGTCGAGCCGGCCAGCGTGACCTGGCCGCTGTGAACCGTGCGCGATGCCGTGGCCCGCTGCAGGGTGAGCACGACCCGCAGCTGTTCATGGGTATAGCCCACGCCGGCGTTCCAGTACAGACGGTTGGCGTCCGGCAGGGCCGGCGTGAACGTCGCGTCCGGAATCGAGTTCTCGGCGTAGGTGAACCCCCCGCTCACGCTCCAGCCGTTGTTGAAAAAGCGGGTGGCGCCGAGCTCGTAGAAGGAGCTCGATTTCCAGTTGAAGGGCAGGACGAGCGGTCCGCTGGCCTTGGTGATCGTCACGGTCTTCAGGCGGTTCCAGTTCGTCCAGTCAATGTCCGCCTCGATGTTCCACTCGGGCGTCGGCCGGTAGGAGTAGCCGGCGATGACCACCTCCGGGAAGGCGAAGTTGGCCCGGGCCGGCTCGCCGGTGATCAGGGGCACCAGGTCGGAGGTGCCGCTGACGTCGAAGCCCGTGCGCGCCTGGTAGCTCAGGCCGAACGCGTGCTCCTCGGCGGGCTGCCAGCGCAGGCCGAGGTTGTAGCCGACGTCATTCCCGTCCGCATTGAACCGGTAGCTGCCGAACTGGCCGACGCCGAGCACGACCCCGCGGTTCAGGTCGACCTTGAGGTGGTTGAAGGTGATCCCGCCGCCGAGCGAGAACGAATCCGAGAAGCGCCAGGCGAAGACCGGGTTGAGCGTCGTGTAGGTCTCCTTGTTCTTGGTCGCGAACTCGAAGAGCTCGGCGCTGTTGTTCCATTCGGTCGAGAGCCCGAAGGGCGCGTAGTAGCCCAGCCCCACCGCCCAGCGGGCGTTGGCCGGTGCCAGCCCGTAGAAGATCTGCGGCAGGAACTGCGTGTCGCTCTTGAGCGACGACGTCCGCCCGGTGAGGATCGACGTGTAGTCGGCTTTGAAGTCGACGAGGTACGCCGTGGCGGAAACATCCTGGCCCTTGAGCTGGGTCAGCCCGGCCGGGTTGTAATAGACGGCCGAGGCGTTGTCCGCCGTGGCGACGAACGCGTTGCCGCGCGCGGTCGCGAAGGCATCTTTGAACCCCACCCGGGTTCCGGAGGCGGTGAGGACCGCGGGGATCAGGGCCAGGAGACCGGCACTCCGCCGGAGCTTGGCTGACACACGTTCGAGCGCCCTTGGCGCGAGAGGGAGTCGGTCAACGACGGGGGAAGGCATGGTGGTCAAAGATTCAGCGGCAGATGGATGATGAGATCGGGGTCCTCGGGTTGTTTGCGGGGTTGAACGTCGAGGCGTCCGGCATGCGCCTCCACCACGCGCTTGGCCACGGTGAGGCCAAGGCCGACGCCGGTGTTGCGGGTGGTGAAGAAGGGATCGGTGGCGCGGACCGCCACGTCGGGGGTGAAGCCCCGGCCGCTGTCGTGAAACTTGAGCGCCAGCCCCGGCCGCCCGTCCGGCATGACCTCCGGGGCCACCGCCACGGTGACCCGGGGCGGCGAGCCCGCGGACTGGAGGCCGTTGAGAAAGATCTCCTGGAGGGCATGACCCAAGCTGGGGCGGTGGCAGCGCAGTTGCGAGCCGGGAATCTCGCTGCGGATCTCGAGCTCGCCCGCCTCCCCCAGGAACTCGCGGGAGCGGCTGAAGCTCTTCCGGAGCAGGTCCTCGAGCGGGAGCACGTCGGTGACCCCGCCCTCGCTCTGCGCCAGGAAGAGCATCTGCTCGGTAAACCGCTGGATCCGGCTCGTTTCGCGGGTCAGCGCGTGCTTGAGCGAGTCGCGGAACTCGGTGCTGGAATACTCGGCGTCGAACAGCTGCTGGTGCGTGGTCAGCGGCACGAGCGAATTGCGGATCTCGTGGGCAAACCGGCGCGCGATCAGGCCGATGAGCCGGAGGTTCGAGGCCTCGATCTCGGCGCGCTGGGCCGCGCGAATCTGGGTGAAGTCCTCGAGCAGGAGCAGGGCCGGCTGCGGGAGGCGCCGCTCCGCGGAGGCAAACGGAATGATCGAGGCGTGGAAGACGCGAGCCGGCGGGCCCGGATGCTCGTAGATGAAGGGCGCGGCGGCCTTCCCCTGCTGGACCGCCTCGCGGAGGCTCGCGGCGAGCACCGGGGGCAGGGCGGCGAAGTCGACCCGGGCCGGGGCGCGCGCGGCGTCGCCGCTGAGAAAGCGCCGCAGGGTCTGGTTGGCGAACAGGACGTCGAGGTCGGCCCCCACCACGAGCGCCCCGCTGGTCATCGCGCCCAGGACATCCGAGAAGAGGTGGTGGCTGACCGCCAGCTCGTGGTGCAGCCATGAGTTCTTCACCGCCAGCCCCAGCTCCTCCATCAGGTGGTAGACGAGGAGCAGTTCGGCGTCGCTGAACGGCACGCCCGTGAGCCGGCCGCCGAGCAGCGCCACGCCGATGGGGCGCTCGCGGTCGTTGACCGGGAGGGCGATCTCGCACCCCAGGATTTCAAACTCCCGCTGCACCCGCGGATCGGCCGCGAGGAAGGGGGCCGAGCTTTCGCCCCCCAGCCGGAGGATCCGCCCCGTCTGCATGACGCGCCGGCCCAGGCCGTTCTCCCGCGAGAGCTCGAAACAGTCGATCAGCTCGGCCGGGAGCCCGACCGCCCCCGCGCACACCAGGCGCGTCTGCGTCGGAACCGAGGGCGGCCCGAGGTTGCCGGGCGGGGGCGGGCCCTCGAGGAAGATGGCGATCCGCGTTGCGCCGATGATCTCGCGGAGCTTGACCACGAAATGACGGGTGAACTCCTGGTAATCGAGGGAGTAGCTGAAGACCTGCGAGAAATCCCGCAGGACCGCGAGCGTCGTCGAGATCAGCGCCGGGGCGCTCGGCGGGCTGGCGGGCGGCACTGGCGGCGGCGTCCGGGCGTTCCGGGCCACGAGGCGCTGGATGAGCGCCTGAAATGCCGCCGCATCCAGCGGCGAAACCAAGGCCAGATCGGCGCCCGCGAGATAGGCGGCGCGCTCATCGTCAGCTGACTTTTCGGGCAGCGCCACCACCAGCGGACAGAGGGGCGCCAGCGCCCGAAACTCCGCGATGGTCTGGCGGGCGCCGGCGGAAAGCGAATCAAGCGCCAGCAGGCAGGCATCAAACAGGCCCGCCTCGAGCAGCGGACGGGCGGCAGCCAAGTCCGGCTTGCGCAATGGCTTTAGGTCACTCGAAGAGTCTGGGGCCGCCCATGGCGGAACGATGACGCCATCTTCAGCAATAATGAGAAGGTGGATCACTGCGGAAACCCCATACCCTTGGTGCGTCGGAGCGGGCACATAACGGACCGGTGCAACTAATTGGCAGATATGAATGTCAACGCAATGTAAAAATGGTCCAGAGCGTCGGCGCGGATCGTCGTGTTCGCGTAGTTGCCGCGGAGCACATGCCCCGGCGGTCCACGCCTCGAACCGCCGCCGGAATTGGCGGGAAGCGGCGCCGGTTTCATTATCCGCCCGGCGGGTTTCGGGACGCGAGTTTCTTTGCGTCCGGCCCGCGGTTTGTCGCGGGCGTCACGGCAGCTTCTGCCGCCGCGGGACCGGAGCGGGGGCGGTCCGGGAGCGATGCCGTGCGGCGCGCCAAAAGCTTGGACTTGGCAGTTGATTTTGGCTATGGGGATGTCACGTCTATTCTACGCATCGCCAGCCGGATCAATGATTACCGACGCCTCGCAGGTTGAGACGGGGGAAATCCGTACGGATTTCGTGACCTATCAAAACAGGGCGGGCCTTCGTATCGCGGCTTGTCTCGACTATCGATCTGACGGCTTCCGCTCCCGACCGTGGGCGATGCTGGCGCCGAAGTACGGCGAGACCAAAAAGAGCATCCTTCATCTGGCCTATTTTCTGGTCGCGAATGGCATGAACGTGCTCCGCTTCGACCCCACCAACCATGTGGGCGAAAGCGAGGGGCGCATGGAGAACTTCGTCCTGCCGGGGGCGGTGGACGACATCGTCGCCGGGCTGGATTACCTGCAGGCCAACCACGGCGTCTCGCAGGTGACGGGCGTCGGCAACAGCCTCTCGGCGCGCTGCATGCTCCGGGTCGCCGCCGGGGACAGCCGCATCAGCAAACTCATCTGCATCGCGGGCGTGGTGAATCTCATGTCCACCATGCACGAGATCTACCAGGAGGACATTTTCGGCCGGTTTCAGGGCGGCTATCGCTGGGGGATCACCGATTTCCTGGGCTTCGACATCAACTCCGACGCCTTCCTGGGCACGGTCATCGCGTCGGGCCTCCACGACCTGGCCGGCACGATCGCGGATGTGAAGAAGCTCCGCGTGCCCTTCGTCTATTTCTACGCGGAACGCGACGCCTGGATCGAAAAGCCCGAGGTGGAACAGGTGGTGGCGGCGAGCCCGCACGGCCGCCTCGTGACCGTCGCGGCGGCCATGCACGAGGTGAAGGAGAATCCGCAGGCCGCCCGGCAGGTCTTCGACCAGGTGGCGTGGGCCTGCCTGCACGACACGCCGTATTTTCCCGGCAGCGCGGCGGCGCTGCCGGCGCCGGCGAAGAAGGCGGTGATGGCGCAGAACCGCCGCGAGCGGGACCGGATGCGGCGCTCCGAGGCGCCGACCGAGACGGAGACCCAGTTCTGGTCGAACTACCTGCGGAAATACAGCATCCTCGAGAAGTCGGTCGACTACCGCGCGTACCTGGACCTGATCGGCCGCCTCTGCGGCCCCCTGCGGCCGGGCGCGCTGGTGCTCGACGCCGGCTGCGGCAACGGCCTGTTCGGCCTGTGGCTCCTGCGCGAGGTGTGGCAGCGGCATGCGCTCACCGCCGCCGAGAAGCCGATGATCTACGTCGGCCTGGACCTCACGCAGCGCGGCCTGGCGGACGCGCTGGACAATCACGTGAACTGGCGGAAGCGGCTGCAGCAGATCGCCCGGTCGCGGGAGGTGCCGCCGCCGGGCCTGCAGTATTTCCTGATCGATTTCGACCGCCTGGAGGAGAGCGCCCCGGAGGCGCGGCGGCTGCCGTTTCAGGAGGCGACATTTGATGTGATCTGCTGCAGCCTCGTGCTCTCCTACCTCCGGCGTCCGCAGGGGCTGCTGCTGGAACTGCACCGGGTGCTGCGGCCGGGCGGGGCGCTGGTCGTGTCGAGCATGAAGCCCAACTGCGACCTGTCCATCATCTACCGGGACTCGATCGCGGCGAACGTGACCGCGGACGACGTGGAGGCGGCGCGCAACCTCCTGCGCGCGGCGGGCAAGATCAAGCTGAAGGAGGAGATCGGCTACTACACCTTCTACACGCAGGCGGAGCTGGCCGGGCTGGCGATCGACGCGGGCTTCCAGGTGCAGGAGACGCACCTCTCGCTCGGGGACCAGGCCGTGGTGATCAGGGCGACCAAGTGAGAACCTACCTCATCCTGTCGTCGTTCCTGAACTTCGTCGCCGGCCTGGTGCTCGCCTTCGCCGTGGTGCTGCGCGGCCGGGAGAACCGGCTGAACCGGCGGTTCGGCGTCTTCGCCGTGAGCGTGGGTCTGTGGTCGGCCGGCTATCTCATGTGGCAGCTGTCCGACACCGCGCCGGCGGCGCTGTTTCTGACGCGCCTGCTCATGGTCGCGGCCTACTTCGTGCCCGTCACCTTCCTGCATTTCGTGGCGCACCTGTGCGGCGAGCGCAAGCCGTGGTGGAACCGGATCGGCTACGGGATCGCCCTCGTGTTTGTCGGCCTGAACGTGACGCCGGTCATGGTGCAGGGCGTGAAGCCCGTCCTGGACCTGCCGTTCTGGCCGCGGGCCGGGCCCGGCTTCGCCTTCTACCTGCTGCTGTTCGCGGTCTACACCGGCGAGGCGGTCCGCCTCCTGCACCGGCATGCGCGGCAGTCCACCGGGGCGCGCGCGAATCAGCTCTGGCACATCATCTTCGCCACCCTGGTCGGGTTCACCGGGGGCGCCACGAACTTCCCGCTGTGGTACGACATCCCCGTGCCGCCGGTCGGCAACGCCCTCGTCTTCCTCTACCTCGTCACCGTGGCCAACGCGGTGTCGCGCTACCAGCTGCCGCTCGCGACCTACGACTTCGTGTACGCGGCGGTCTACATGGGCATGAGCGTCACCGTGGCCGTCTTCTTCCTCCTGGCCTACGTGGCCATCGCCCCGGTGCTCGGCCTGACCCTCGTCTCCGAGGACCTGCTCAACCTGTTCCTCCTCGGCATGGCGGTGAGCCTGTTCTTCCTCTGGATCGTGCCGCGGCTCAAGGACGGCACCGACCGCATCCTGGCCCAGACCTACCTGCGCAAGCACATCGGCCCGCGCAGCCGGCTGAAGGAGCTGGCCGAGCAGATCTGCACCATCAGCGCCGAGGCGGAGATCTTCGACACCACGGCGCGGGAGATCGCCGGCGCGATGCGCTTCCGCCAGCTGGGGATCTTCATCCGCGGCGAGTTCAGCGAGGAGTTCGTGCTGCGCGCGGAGGTGGGGTGGGGCGCCGACGGCTACACCCGCCGGACGGTGGAGGTCTCGTCGCAGCTCGTCCAGCTCCTCGGCGCGCGCCAGTCCCCGCTCATCTACGACGGGTCGGAGATCGAAGTGCGGCCGGAGGTGCTGGCCGCGGTCGAGGAGACCCGCCAGACGATGCCGTTCGAGGCCGCGTTCCCCATCCTGACGGAGGGCCACCTGCTCGGGCTGCTCGTCCTGAGCGAGCGGGCGAACCGCGAGCGGTACACCGAGATCGACATCTCGCTGCTCGAGGCCATCTGCCTGCAGCTCGGGGTGACGCTGCGCGCGCGCCAGCTCGAGCGGCGCGCCAGCCAGACCGAGAAGCTCATCTCGCTCGGCACGCTGGCCGCCGGGCTCGCGCACGAACTGCGCAATCCCCTCGTGTCGATCCAGACGTTCTCCGCCCTGCTCAAGGAACGCGGCGGCGACCCCGATTTCCAGCAGGAGTTCAGCACGGTGATGCAGCGCGACGTCGGGCGCATCGCGAGCATCGTCGAGAACGTCGCGGCCTTTGCGGAGAACAGCACGGTGCCGTTCTCGGCGGTCAAGTTCGAGGAGGTCATCAACGGCGTGACCGAGATCGTCCACCCGGAGCTGAACCGCACGGGGGTGCAGTTTGCCGCGACCAGCCAGCACGGCCTGCCGCCCGTGCACGGCAATTACAGCCAGCTGCTCCAGGTCTTCCTCAACCTGCTGCAGAACGCGATCCACGCCCTCGAGGGCCGGCCGGGCGGCCGCATCATCATGACCGCCACCCTCCGGCCGAACGAGATGACGAAGCCGATGCTCTACATCACGGTCGCGGACAACGGCCCCGGCATCGAGCCGGCGCTGCTGTCGCGGGTGTTCGAGCCCTTCGTCACGACCAAGTCCACCGGCGACCAGCGGAGCAAGCGGGGCATGGGCCTGGGACTCGCCATCGTGCGCCGGATCATCCAGTCGCACCAGGGGGCGATCGAGGTGACCAGCCTGCCGGGCGCCGGCACCACCTTCCACATCTACCTGCCGACCTCGCCGAAGGCCAAATGAGCGCGGAGCCGATCAAGTCCGTGCCGGAGCGCCGGGCGCCCGTCCCCCGGGCCGGGCAGGGGCTCGCGGCCCTGCGCGCGCTCACCGGGGCCTTCGCCCACCTGCGGGACTTCGACCGGTTTGTGGGCGGGCTGCAGGCCGCGCTCGACCAGAGCGACTGGTTCGGCCAGGTCACGCTGGACGTCGCGGGCGTCGAGCAGGGGCGGGAGGAGCAGTTTGCGATCGGGGAGATGACCCTGCCGGTCCAGGGGGAGACGGGCGCCCACGGCAACCTGCGCGCCGGGGGCGGCGCCGCGACGCGCGTGTTCGGCCCGGAGGACCTGCACCTGCTGGCCGGGCTGGCGGATTTCCTCGCGGCGGTGCTCGACCGGGCGCGCGAGTGGCGGGAGGTGGAGCGCCAGCGGCAGATGCTCGGCTTCCTGCTCAACCAGGCGCCAGTCGGCATCCTGGCGTTCGACGAGCAGCACCACGTCACGGCGGCCAACGAGCTGGCGCGGCGGTGGCTGGGCGGGGGCGACCTGTGGGGCGCCCTCCAGAGCGTCCTGCCGGACGAGGCGAAGGCGGCGGCGACCGCCTGTTTCCACGTGCGCAGCGAGGGCCGCCTCGTGTTTGGGGAGCTGCGGGCAACGGAGGGCGGCAAGGGCACGGGCGGCGTGTGCGTGGTGGTGCTGACCGACCTTTCGCCGGAACAGGCGCGGCTCCTCGACGCCCTGCGCCGCGAAACCTACCGGTGCCAGTGGCGCCAGCTGCGCCTGTGCTTCGCGCTGCTGGAGTCCCCGCGCATCGCCGGCGGGCTGCTCCAGCAGCTCCCGACGCTGCGGTCGACCCTCCCGGCGACCGTGGCCGTGGGGCCCTACGACGCGAACCGCGTCGGGCTGGTCTTTCCCGAGTGCAGCCGCACCGCGGCGGCGACGCAGCTGCGGCGCCTCAAGACCCTGGCGGCCGACGCCCCGGTGCGCGCCGGCCTGGCCGAGCTCGGGCGTGAGGGCGCCGAGCCCGAGGCCCTGCTCCAGGCGGCGGTCGCCGGCCTGCGGCCGTTCGGCGAGGCGGTGCGCCCGATCCTGCTGCTGCACGACGACAATCCGGCGGTGAACGACGCGCTGGCCTACGTGCTCGGCCACGATTTCGACGTGGTCAAGAGCGCGAGCGTGGAGCGCACGCGGCAGCTGCTCCGCGGCCAGCCGTTCGACGCCCTCATCACCGAGATCGAGCTCCGGGCCGCCAGCGGCCTCGATCTCGCCCGGCTCGCGGCCGAGGTGCAGCCGGGCATCCGGCCGTTCTTCACGACCGTGTCGGAGATGCCGGCGTCGGCCGCCGCGGATCCGCGGCTGGCGGGCGCCGTGGTTTTCCAGAAGCCGTTCGACGCCCGCGCCCTCGCGCAGACGGTCCGGGAACAGCTGGGCGTCTGAACGGCGTCGGCGCTACTTGCGCCGAAAGATGCTGTAGAAACCCATCATCCCGATGCGTAGCGTGCCGTCCTTGATGCCGATGCTGAGGCTGTCCTCGCGGACGCGGCTGCCCATCTTGGCCTTCACGGTCAGCGTCGAGCCGTTGAGCCCGTAGGTTCCTTCCTGGGTCTCGGGCGGCACGCCGGGCCGCTCCACCGTGGCCACGAGCCGGTCGCCCGGCCCGAACGTGTAGGTGGCCGCCGTCATCGATTTGGCGAGGCTGTCGCGGGCGCTCTTTCTCAGGTCCTCGCCCAAGCCCTGGGTCATCGCGTCCACGGTCGCGTCGAAATCGAACACCCACGTCCCGGCGAGCTGGGCCGGTGTGGGCGGCGCGCCGCGCTTCGCGGCCAGCTCCTGCTCCTGCATGACCTGCCGGGCCCGCTGCCGCAGGGCGTCGGTGTTCGCCAGCTCCTCCCGGTGGGCCTTGACCGTGGCCAGCGTCGTCTTGCTCACCTCGTCGCCGGCGTTCTCCGGGTCATCGAGCGCGCTCAGCGCGGAGCCGACCGCTTCGTCGACCTGCTCAAATCGATCCTTGGTCCAGCCGACGTCCGCGCAGGCCTTGGCGAATTCCGCCGCGATGGCGTCCTTCTTGGCCTTGTCGCTGTGGGCGAACATCCGCTTTTCCTCGGCCACGGCATTGGCCAGCCGCAGCGTGGCATAGGCGGAGTAGTCGCCCTCGGTGAATTGCACCGGTCCTTCGTCTTCCGCCACGACCGGACCGGCCGCGGCCGCGAGCGCCGCGCCCAGCAGCAGCGCCGCCAGCCACCGGCCGCGGGCCGGCGCATGGCCGGGAGTCATGGTCGCCGGGCCGAAGTCCCGGGCGCACGCGTGGCGGTTGGCCCCGCCGCCCGCGGCAGGGAGACCAGGAAGCTGGATTCGCATGGTCTCCGTTTCCTAGGCCGCGGATTTCAGGACGCAAGCGGGTTTCCCGCGGCCGATCCCTCGTGCACCGTCACGGCCCGCCCACATGCACCTTCAGAGTGGCGGAGCCGATGGCGCGGCCGTCGGCTTCGGCGATCCAGGTGATCTGATTCCACTCCGCTTTGGCAAGGCGCGGCGCGACCAGCCGGGCCGACACGGGAGCGCTGTCGCGGGCGGCCACGGTGTAGGCGCCCGAGCCTTTGGCCTCCTGCCATCCCGGCGGCAGCTGCACCCGCACGGTCACGGTCGCGGCGCGATCAGCGGCGTTGTGCAGGAGCAGCGGCACGGGGAAGCTTTGCCCGCCGCCCACGCCCAGTTCGGGCGCCAGGAGACGCGACAGGCGGTCGAGGTTGTGGGCCGGCCAGAAGTCCGCATAGAACGCCCACGCGCCGCCGAGTTCGATGGCCGGGCGGGGCGCCGGCTGGAATCCGCGCACGGGCGCGAAGGGGATCGCCGCGGGCCCGGTGCCCTCGAAGAGGTCGCCGCCCACGGCGCCGCCGACGAGGGATTTGCCCAGCACGAAACGCACCGGCTCCTCAAACGCGCCGAGGTTTCCGGTGGCGAGGGCCTGCACGCCCGGCTGGGCGACGTCGCCTTGGGTCGAATGATAGCCGGCCTCTGCGGCGGCGAGGCGCGCGTAGGACAGTTTCTGCGCGGGCGAAATCGCGGTCATCGCATACGCCGGCCCCTGTCCCTCGAGGAAGTCGACATGCGACGCGTCGCTGAAGAAGTAGAGTTTCTGGGCTTGCCACGGCCGGAGGCCCTCGATCAGGTTGCCGAAGAACAGGCGGTCCTCCGGCGTCCCGACCTGTTCGGCGAACTGCGTCGGGTCGCCCGCGACGTCGAACGCCTCGGCGGCGACGACGCCGGCCGCCTGGTGATCCTCGTGGTTTTCGCCGACGACCACGTCCGGCAGCATGGAGACCACCACCGCGGGCCGCGTGAGCCGGATGAACCGCACCAGTTCGCCGAGCACCCGGCCATGGTCCCACGCACCGAGCGAACGGAGCACGTCGTGCACCTCGGGGGCGGGGGTGTCCGGCGCCCGGAGGAACCACACGTTGCGGATGCCGAGGAAGGCGAGGGCGGCGCGCGCCTCCGCCTCGCGGACCTCCGCGAGCGATGCGCCCTGTTCGTAGCCCACCATGTTCTGGCCGGCGTTGCCGCGGGTGGTGCAGACGACGGCGACGCGCCGGTGTTCATCCTGCACGGCCCGGGCGAGGTAGCCGGCGATCAGCGTCTCGTCGTCCGGATGCGCGATGA
>JBAIXJ010000051.1:0-11974 GCA_037916645.1 Opitutales bacterium
ATGACGACGGCAATCCCCGCCGCCACGGCGACCAGAAGCAGCCGCGGCGGCCGGTCCGGTTGGGCGCCCCGTTCGATGCGCAGGTCATCCAAGCTGGGTTTGGACGGGCTCATGAACGGCGACACACAAGGAAACCGCGTTCCGCGGGTCAACGGCGTTATCGCACCCCCTCGGCGCCGGGTCCGTGAATTTGCGGCTTGCCTTCCTTGTCAGCATATACTACCTTTTTAAACCAAGGTACCTTGGAGCAATCGAGTCATGGGCGTCAACGAGAAATTCAATCCGATCCGGAAGGGGCTGCTGGAATTCCTCCTGCTCAAGATCATCGCGGCCGACAAGGTTTACGTCGCCGACATCCTCCGGCAGTTGAACGAAACCGAATTCGCCACGCGTGAGGGCACCCTCTACCCGCTGCTGAGCAAGATGCGGCGGGAAAAGCTGCTGGACTACGAATGGAAGGAGTCCGACGCCGGGCCCCCGCGCAAATATTACGAGCTTACCGCCAAGGGCCGCGACCAGCTGCGCGAGACCTCCGACTACTGGCAGAAAATCAGCGGCACCATCAAGGACCTCGGCCGCCCGGCCGCCGGCTAGCCTTCCCCCTCCCCCGCCCCCATGAACAAAGTCGTTACCATCAACCTCCACGGCGCCGCTTTTCAACTCGAGGAGGCCGGCTACGACGCCCTCCGCGCCTATCTCGACGGCGCCGCGCGCCGCCTCGAGGGCAACCCCGACCGGGACGAGATCGTCGCCGACATCGAGCAGGCCATCGCCGACAAATGCCGCGCCGTGCTCGGCGCCTACAAGAACGTCGTCCTGACCGAGGAGATCAACCGCGTCATCGAGGAGATGGGACCGGTCGAGGATGCCGCGACCGAGGCCGAGGAGCCCCCGCCGGGGCCGTCCGGAGCGGCCACGGCGGAGTCGCGGGTGCCGCCTCCACCCCCGTCGGTCCGCCGCCTGTACAAGATCCGCGAAGGCGCCATGCTCGCCGGCGTCTGCAACGGTCTCGGCGCCTATTTCGGCATCGACCCGACGATCGTGCGCCTGCTCTTTGTCCTGCTGGTCCTGCTCTGGGGCACCGGCATCGTCGTGTATCTGATCCTCATGGTGGTCATTCCCTCGGCGGAAACTGATGCGGAAAAGGCCGCCGCCGCCGGGGTGCCGTTCACCGCGCAGGAGTTCATCCGGCGCGCGCGGGAAGGCTATTACGAGGGCATGAGAACCCTCGGCGACCGCCGCGCGCACCGCGAATGGCGGCGGCGTTTCAAGCGCGAGATGCGCACCTGGGGCCAGACCCTGAAGCACGAGGCGCAGGCCAACGCGTACCGCTGGCAGCAACAGTGGCAGTCGTCCTGGGCGCCGCCGGCCTGGACGCCCGGGTCCCCGCCGGCGTTCGGGTTGCTGTTCCTCCTCCCGTTCGTCGCCGTGCTGCGCGCTCTGCTGGCGGTGGCGGCCTTCTTCGCCGTCATTTCGCTGCTGGCCACGCACACGGTCTTTGGCGTGGCGCCACCGGCCGGCATGCCGCTGTGGGTGGCGCTGGTCCTGCTCCTCGTTATCGTCAGCCTCGTGTCCTGGCCGCTGAAGGCGCTGCGCCACGCCGGCTATTGGCACGCCGCCCGCGGCCCCGTCTTCGTGCCGCCGCTGTTCTGGGCCCTCGACGCCGTCCTCGCCATCGGCGGCGTGGTGCTGGCGTTCTGGCTGATCGACCGGTATGTGCCGCAGGCCCACGAGGCGCTGGTTGCCCTGCCCTCCTTGCTCAATCAGCTCGTCGAAACGGTGAAGCAATGGTGGGCCTCGCACTAGCGCGACGGACGCGGTAACGGCCGCCGTCCCCAATCCCGGGCCGATGGTCGGCAGCCGGGGTGCCGACGCACTGGAAGTCAACTTGCGTTTGCCCCGAATCCCGCCAAACGTACAAGTTCCCATGAACGCGCACGTTGTGGAACGCCTCAGGCAGGCGCTTTGCCTTGTCCTTCTCGTCGGTGCGCCGTCCATCGCCTTGAACCAGACGGCACCGGACACGCCCCGACCCGCAAACGACGAACCTGTCGTCCTCTCCCAGGTCGTCGTTACCACCTCCTACCTTCCCGATTTCGCGAACACCGCCACGAAGCCGGTGTGGGTGATCGGGCCGCAGGAAATCGCCAATGCCGGCGTCGGCACCGACGTCGCCGACATCCTGCGGAAGGTGATGCCCCAGTTCACCGGCAACGGGAGCATGGGGCTGGAGAATGCCAGCTCGGAGGCCTTCGTCACCCAAGGCGGCTCCTTTCTTCAGATCCACAACCTGAAGACGCTCGTGCTCCTCAACGGCCGGCGCGTGGCCGTCGATCCCGCCGTCGCGTCGCTCGGCGTTGAGTTCGTCGACCTCAACATGATCCCACCGTCGGCGATCGACCACATCGAGATCGTGTCGGACGGGGCCTCCGCCCTCTATGGCTCCGATGCGGTCGGCGGGGTCATCAACGTGATCCTCAAATCCAAATTCAACGGCTGGGAGGGCGGCGTCCACTGGGGCGAGAGCAGCAACGCGGGCCACTACACCGAGCGCACGGGGTACCTCACCGGCGGCGTGGGCACGAAGACCACGTCGTTCCTGCTTTCGGTGGAGGGCACCGCATCGAGCCCGATCTTCATGAACCAGCGGCCGTACTCGAACCCCATCTACACCACGACGACCTACCCGGGGATCATCAGCGTCCAGCCGTTCACGATCACCTTTGACCCCATGACCGGCCAGCCGTTGACGCAGCCGGGAGCGCTCGGCTACTACCGGCTGAATCCGACGCTGAACGCGCCGCCGGCCGGCCTTCAGTATTCGCTCGATCAGCTGGTGCAGATGGGGGTGTATCAGTCCGTCACCGGCCAGCAGGTGCAGAGCGGGTACAACGTCGCCAATGCGCAGACCCTCCTCGCCAGCTTCAAGCGGCGGAGCGTGATGGCGGATGTCACGCACCAGTTCTTCGGCGACCGCCTCGTGGGCTTTGGCAACTTCCTCTACGGCTTCAGCCGCGCGGAATCCTCGGTGGCCGGGCAATCGCTTTCACCCTACATTTCGGCACCCTTCACCGACCCGTTCATCTACGGGACCACGCCGCCGCCCGCCGGGCCCGGCGCCTACGTGCCCTATGTGCCCTACCTGCAGCCGAACAGCCCGTTTTCGCCCGCCTGGCTCTTCCAGCCCAACGCCCAGGGCTACGTCGTCAACCTCGTCAACGCGAACAACCTGTTCGCGTCGTATCCGCTGCGGACGGAGGATCAGGGCGAGCTCTACCGGTTCGCCGGCGGCCTGCGAGGCAAACTGAATGAGAACTATGACTGGGAACTGGGCATCAATTACAGCCGCTACCGCCTGGGCGTCGCCAATCCGGGCCAGATCAACACCGCCAACCTGAACGCGGCGCTCGCGGCCGGCACGGTCAATCCGTTTGCCTACACCCAGGCGACCGGCGCCCTGCCCGCGAACATCATCGGAATCAAGACGGACGGCATGGTGAGCACGCTGGGGTCGGTCGATTTTCTTTTCCGCGGCACGCCGCTGGAGCTGCCCAACGGCAAACTGAGCTTCGCGATCGGCGCGAGCCGGACCCGCGAGACGCTGAAATCCACCCCCGACGCGGTGAGCCAGCCGATCGCCCCCGGGCTTTCCATCGCCGGATGGCTGAACAGCCAGTCCCTCTCCCCCTTCTCGGCCGACCGGGCCTACACCTCGGTCTACGGCGAACTACGGGCGCCGATCATCGGGCCGAAACAGAAACTCACCGGCCTGCACGAGCTCACGCTCGACCTGGCCGGACGTTTCGACAACTACAGCCAGGTCGGGCATTCGGCCGTGCCGCAGGCCGCCCTGCACTACGAGCCGGTCGACGAGCGCTTCACGCTGCGCGCCTCCATCGGCCGCTCGTTCGGCGCGCCCGAGCTCGCCCAGCTCTTCGGCCCGCCGATCTCCGGCCCGATCCCGCCGTTCACCTATCAGGGCTACTATGGCAATGTCGCCTCGAGCGCGGGCTTCTCGGGGCTCAGCGGCCCCAATCCCCAGCTCCAGCCGTTCAAGGCCAACACCTGGTCCACCGGCTTCGTCTTTACCCCGCGCGTGCTCCAGGGGCTGGACGTCTCGTTTGATTTCTTCAACGCCACGGTCAAGGGCGCCATCGGCTATCTCAACCAGGTGGCCATCGTGCAGAGCGTCGAATCGCTGGGCCCGGCGTCACCCTTCGCCCAGTACGTCCATGTGGGAAGCCCCTCGGGTCCTGGGGTCACCGGACCCGGCCAGCTGAGCACGGCCAATCCCACCACCATCTTCGTGCAGGTGCCCCTGATCAACCTCACGTCGCAGGCCGTCAAGGGCGTCGACCTCTCGGTCAACTACGCCGTCACCACCCCCTCCGGCGGACGCTTCAAGTTCGGCACGACCGCCACCATCTGGAACAGCTATCTGCTCCAGGAGATTCCGACCGAGGATTACTTCCAGTACGCCGGGACCGCCTCCGGCGGCGGCAGCAGCAGTCAGGGCACCATTCCGCGCTGGCGCACCTACACCACCCTCGACTGGAAGAACGACCTCGCCGAGTTCATGATCGGCCACACCTACGTTCCGTCGGTCGACGACATCGGACCGGGCGGATCAGCGGCGACCCCGCCGGTGCGGGTGGGCGATTTCCAGCAGTTCGACGTCATGGCGGCCGTCAAACTCGGCCAGGCCGAGGGGAACCGGTGGAGCGCCCGGTCGGAGCTCCGGTTCGGGGTCAACAATATCTTCAACCGGATGCCGCCCGTGGCGCGCAACGCGTTTCCCGCCACCAACGCGGCGGTCGGCGACTACAACGGCCCCATCGGCCGGCTCTACTATGTGGAACTGAAGTTCCGGTACTAGCGGCCGGCGGGGCCGCCGGGATCTCCGGACCCGCCCCGCTGCTGATTGCCAATCTCCCTGACTGATCCCAAGGTGGGCGCATGATCGACGTGGTGGTTCGCGTGGTGGAGTTCAGCCGCCGCCGCGCGGGCGTGGTCGTCACTCTGGTCGCCGCCTTGGTCGTGGCCGCCGCCATCTTTGGCGGCCGCCGGCTCGCGATCGACACCGACCTCGACAAGCTGATCGCCTCCGATCTGCCGTGGCGGAAGACCGCCGCCGCCCTGGACCGCGATTTTCCGCAAAACACGGACCTCCTGGCCGTGGTGATCGACGGGGCCACGCCCGACCAGGCGGCGGACGCGGCGGATGCGCTGGCCGCGCGGCTTCGGGCCCGGCCCGGCCTCTTCCGCAGCGTCCGCGAGCCGGGAGGCGAAATGTTCTTCCGGCGCAACGGCCTGCTCTTCCTTGCGACGGACCAGGTGCAGAAGTTCGCCGACGACATGATCGCGGCGCAGCCGCTCATCGGCACCCTCGCGGCCGACCCCAACCTGCGCGGCGTCTTTGACGCGCTGGACCTGCTGGCCCAGGGCGGCCTGCGCGGCGAGACCAACGCCGCCACCCTCGACCCGCCGATCAACGCCGTGGCCGACGCCGTCGACGCCGCGGCGGCCGGGCGCCACGCGCCCATCTCGTGGCAGAACCTGTTCAGCGGGCGGAAGGCCGATCCGCTCGAGCTGCGCCGGTTCATCCTGGTTCAGCCGGTGCTGGACTACCATGCCGTGCAACCCGGCCAGCGCGCGGTCGACGCCATCCGGGCCGCCGCCCGGGCCGAAGGCTTGGAGCCGGCGCGCGGCGTTCGCGTGCGTATCACGGGGTCGGTCGCGCTGACCGACGACCAGTTTTCCGCGCTATCCGAGGGCCTCGGCTGGACAACGCTCCTGCCGGTGGCCCTGCTGTGCTTCTGGCTGGTATTGGGCCTCCGCTCCCTGCGCACGGTCGTGGCGATCCTGGCGACGCTGGTGGCGGGGCTGGTGCTCTGCGCCGCCGGCGCCGCGCTGACGATCGGACCGTTCAATCCGATCTCCGTCGCTTTTGCCCCGCTGTTCATTGGCATCGCCATCGATTTCGGAATCCAGTTCGGGGTGCGGCACGTCGCCGAGCTCTGCGGCGCTCCGCCGCCGGCCGCGATGCGGCAGACCGCGCTCGCCGTTGGCGGACCCTTGTCCGTGGCGGCCGCCGCCACCGCGGTCGGATTCCTCGCCTTTGTCCCCACCGCCTATTCGGGCGTCTCCGATCTTGGGCGGATCGCGGGCGCCGGCATGCTGCTGGCCCTGCTGCTCAATCTCACCTTCCTGCCGGCCCTGCTCACGCTCCTGCATCCGCGGGGCCGCGACGAAGCCGCCGGCTTTGCCTGGGGCACCGTCGTGGAGCAGTTCCTCGTCCGCCGCCGGGGCCGGGTGCTGGCGGCCACCGCCGTGCTCGCGGTGGTCTCGGCCGCGTGGGTCACCCGCCTGCGGTTCGACTTCAATCCCGTGCACCTGCAGGACGCCCGCGCCGAATCCGTCCAGACGCTCTACGACCTGACGTCCAGCCCCGACACGACGCCGTACACGGTCAAAGTCCTGACCTCGTCCGCGGCTGAGGCCGCCGCCGTGGCGGCGCGCCTGGAACGCCTGCCCGAGGTGGCCCAGGTGCTCACGCTCGCGAGTTTCGTGCCGGCGGATCAGGCACCGAAACTGGAGATCCTCGCCGACGCCCGCACCCTGCTCGGCCCGACCCTGTGGCCGCCGGCCACCAAGCCACCGCCCGCGCCGGCGGACATCCGCGCCGCCGTGGCCACCTGCGCCGCCGACATGGCCAAGCTCGGCGCCCGCGGCGACCGGGCCGCCGGGCGCCTGGCAGAGGGTCTCCAGCGCATCCTCGCGCGCGGGCCCTCCGCCCTGTCCGACCTCGCGGCCAATCTCTCCGCGGGCATCGACCGCCGGCTGGACGGCCTGCGTGACGCCCTGCAGGCCGCGCCGGTCTCGCTCGCCACCCTGCCCGCGGAGATCCGCGACGAGTGGATCGGCCGCGACGGCCGGTGGTGCGTGGAGGCGCATCCGCGGGGCGACGCGCGTGAAAACCGGGTCCTGCGCCAGTTCGCGGACGCCGTGCGCCGCGTCGCTCCGGACGCGACGGGCGACGCCATCGGAATCCAGGAATCGGCGCGCACGATCATCCGGGCCTTTGCGACCGCCGGGGTGGTGGCGACCGCGGCGATCGCCCTCCTGCTTTTTCTCGTGCTCCGCCGGCTGCACGACGTGCTGCACGTGCTCGGGCCGTTGCTGCTCGCGGGCCTCCTCACGCTGGCCACCGCCGTGATCGCCGGGCTGCCGCTCAATTTCGCCAACATCATCACGCTGCCCCTCCTGCTGGGCATCGGCGTGGCGTTCGACATCTATTTCGTCATGCGCTGGCGCGCCGGCGAAGGCAGCCTGCTCCGGTCCAGCACCGCGCGCGCCGTCGTGTTCAGCGCCCTGACCACCGGCACGGCCTTCGGAAGCCTCGCGGTGTCGCGCGCCCCGGAACTCGCGGACATGGGAGCGCTGCTGCTGATCGCGCTGGCCTACACCCTGCTCTGCACCCTGTTCGTTCTGCCGGCGCTCCTGGGGCCGCCCGCGGGGACACCGGCGGCGGAGGGCCGCCCGTGAGCGGGCCCCGCGCACCCTCGCGGGTCACGACCCTCGCGCTCGCCGGCGCGATTCTCCTCGGCGGCTGCGCGACAGTGCCGCGCGATCCGGCGGCCCGCGCCGAATTCAAGGCCCAGAACGATCCGCTCGAGCCGTTGAACCGGCGGGTGTTCGCCGTCAACCAATTCGTGGATCGCACCATCGTGAAGCCGATTGCCATCGGCTACGTCAAGGTGGTGCCCGGCCCCGCCCGCGACGCGCTGCGCCACCTCCTCGACAACCTGAACGAACCCCTGGTGCTCCTGAACAATCTCCTCCAGGGCCGCATCCGGGGCGCCGGCATCTGCGCCGGGCGCTTCGTCGTCAACACCGTCGCCGGGCCGATCGGCCTGCGGGATGTCGCCCGCCGCAACCGCCTGCCGCCGCAGACCGGGGACTTCGGCCAGACGCTGTACTCCTGGGGCGTGCACGACGGGCCCTACCTCGTGCTGCCCCTGTTCGGCCCGGCGAATTCGCGGGACGCGATCGGCCGGGGCGTCGACGTCTACCTCGACCCGTTCCGGTATTTCCCACGAGACCGGGACTGGCCGACCTTGAACTCGAGCAGCCGGACGATCGTCTCCGGCGTCGACGAGCGGTCCCGCTATCTAGTCGCGCTTGATGAAATCCAGCGAACTTCGATCGACTTCTACGCCGCGTTGCGCAGCTATTACCGCCAGAATCGGGAGACTGAGCTCCGCCACGGCCAGGCGCCGCCGATGCCCACCGACCTGTACGAGGATCCCGGCGCGGCGCCCGCCCCCGCGCCGAGTGACGCCGGGGCCCGCGTCAGCCCTTGAGCGCGGCGGTCCTCTCCTTGAGCAGCTTGACCAGGGCTTCCGCGCCGCCCTCCCGCATCACCGAGGAGAACTCCGACCGGCGCGCCGCCAGCTGGCTGATCGTGCCGGTGAGGAAGACGTCGATGATCTGCCAGCGGCTGTCGTTCGCCCGCATCAGGTAGTCGAGTTGCACGTCGTCACCGTCGCCGGTGACGAGCTTGGTATGAACGATGACGTCGCCGCTCGGCAACGGCGTATCCGACGGATCCACCACGAAGCGCTCGCCCCCGAACTCCTTGAACTGGCTCGCATAGTTCGCGACGCTGAAGTCGCTGAACGCCTCGACCAACTCCTGCTGCTGGGCGGCGGTCAGCTTGCGCCACGGCAGGCCCACCACGATGCGGGTCATCAGGGGAAGATTGAAGTCGCGGCGGATCTCCGGATCGAGGAGCTGCCGCCGGCCCTCGAAGCCCAGCGTCGGCCCCTGTTTCATGGCGGCCAGCAGCATATCGTAGAACGCGCCCGTCACCTGGACAGGCGCACGGTCGGGAGCCGCCGGGGCGGCCCGCGCTGGGCACGCCAGGGCCGCGCCCAGCCCCAGCGCCAACGCCGCCGCGCGGCGAAAAGCCGGCCTCAAGCCCAGCAGCCAACGGCGGAGGGACTGGTGCGCTTTAGTCACGGAATGGGACCTACTGGAACGACCGGCGGAGCACGATGAAAATCTCCCGGGACCCCGTCCGTTTCCATCTTCTCCAGGTCTTCAATCGCCTCCCGGCGGCGTGCCGCCGCGCACGGCGATGGTGGCGTAGACCTTGGGCACGTAGAGGCGCGTCTCCGCCGGCAGCGCCGGCTCTGCGGCGGCGAACGTCCGGCCCGACCGCGCCGCCAGGGCCCGGGCGACCCGGCCTTCGCCCGCGTTGTAGGCGGCCAGCGCCAGCGGCCAGTCGCCAAACCGGCTCTGCAGACGCCGCAGCAACTGCGCCGCGGCATGCGCGCTCTTGGCCGGATCCGCGCGCTCGTCGGGCAGCCACGTCCGCAGGCCGAGCGCCCGCGCCGTGTCCGGCATGAGCTGGAACAGACCGAGGGCGCCGGCCGGACTGCGGGCGTGGGGATTGAAGGACGACTCCACCTCCGCCATCCAGACGAGGTCCACCGGCACTCCCTCGGCCGCAAACGCGGCGCGCAGCGCCGGCACCAGCGCCGCCGCGCCGGGAGGGACCGGCCGGTGGCGCAGCCGCTCGAGCCACAGATCATAATAGGGCATGGCACGTCGGGCCGGTGGCGGCGCCTGTGGACCCGGAGGCTTGAGGCCGGACGGCGGTCGCATCACCAGCCCGGCGGCTTGGATCAGGTCGAGCCGTTGCTCCAGCCAGGTTGCGTAATCCTCATAGCCGGGCAGGGCCTGCAGCGCCCCCAGCGCCGCCCGCGCCTCCGGCTCATAGTCCGCGAGATCCGCCAGCGAGCCGCCCGCCAACACTCCCTGCAGCCGGCGCGCAAAATCATCCCACTGCGCGGGGGTCGGAAACTCGAACTGCCGCTTGATCTCCGGCGGCGCATACTGGTCGAACAAGGCCTTGCCCGCGTCGTAGATCTCGTCCGGTGTGGGCATCGCCGCGTCCCCCGTCGCTCCGGTGGCCGGCGGCGATGACGGCTGGTCCGCCGCCGCGATCGCGGCGGCCACCAGAACCAACGCGCTCACAAGGCCGGGCTTGCGCATGGGCACACTCGATTCGCGGACGTCCGGGCGGTCGCGTGACGCTCTCCGTTTGTCGCGCCTCACCCGTTCCCGACCGAACCGCGGGTCACGCCCAGCTGGTTGATGAGCTTCAGCTCGCGCCACAGGTCCGCCCCGCGAATCGCACCGCGCAGCAACTGCCGGTAGCGCCCGAGCGTGCGCGCCACCTCGTCGGCCGGCTCGTTGACGAACTCGACCCGGAAGCTGCGCGCGCCGAGGGCCTGCAGCCGCGAAACGTATTCGGCGCCGGTCTGCGCCCGGCTGTTGAACACTGTGTTGCGGCAGCCCGCGTCGGCCTTCAGCGGCAGCAGCGCGCCCACCCGGTCGCGCAGTTCGACGCGGCGGGTGTCGCACGGCCGGCCGCAATCCCGGTAGTCGTGCCCGCTGGTCAGGAAGGCGCAGAAGACGCAGTGCTCCATGTGAAACATCGGCATGCGCTGGTGGATCGTGATGTCGAACCACCGTCCCGGCGCGGCGCGGAGCAATGCCTCCAGCTGCCCGATGTTCAGGTCGTAGCTGGCGGTGACGCGCTCCAACCCGTGGCGGTGGAGGAAGTAATCCGCGGCCCACGGGTTGGCCACGTTGAGCGAGAAGTCGCCCCGCTTGCGATCGGGTGCGAAGAACCGGAGGTGATCGTAGTTGCGCACCAGGTAGCCGTCGGCGTCGCAGGAGCGGACCTGCTTCAGGATCCAATCCTCGCCCGGCTTGAAGATCCGGGGCGGCGCCACCCAGATCGACGCGGCGGTCGCGGCGTCCGCCGCCTGCCGGGCGCGGAATTCCCGGACCGCGTCGCGGTAGTGCTTCGGGTTTTCAAACTCGCAGTACAGCGTGCGCGCCCCGGCCGACCACGCGGCGTCAAGCTGTTCCGGGAGGCGGATCACCGCGATCAGCTCGGACTCGCCATCCGCGCCCGTCTCGCCCGCGGGCGACCACGGCCGGTAGTCCGGATTCACCCGCCAGCGCAGCGGCGCCGCGCGGAGAGCTTCGAGCGCGGCCACGGCCTCGCGGCGGATCCGGTTGAGCTCGCTCACCGGCAGCATGACTTCGCCTTCGAGGTACGAGCGCAGCGTGCCCAGGCGGAACGGGGTGCCGCCGAGCCGCCCGAGCTGAGCCTCCAGGCGCGCCGGGGTCAGCGGCTGCTGCCGCGCTGTCGCCAGCGGCACCGCCGACTCCACCCTCGCCACATGACCGTCGCCGTCGTTCACGATGACGGTCAGCGGCCGCCCGGCGGCGCCGTGCACCTCGAAGTCGACCGCGCGCTGGAAGCGAATCCTGTCGCCCGCGAAGGTCGCTCGCACCGCCCGGTCGAGCGCGGGGTCGTTGGTCTTCCACAGGCGCTGGCCGGCGCGGACGCGCCGCCAGTTGATGTCGCCCTGGCCGAAGCGCAGCGTCGCCTCGCCGTCCGCCCCCCGGCGCGCCTCAACCTGGTAGACGCGGCCGCCCTCCTCCTTCTCGTCGGGTCTGCCCGCGTCGAACACGACGCCGTCCCCGGGCTTGAGCGGGGCGACGAGGCGCAGCGACACCGAATCGCGGCCGACCTGCGCGATCTCACCGAGATACACGCCCCGCTTGGTGCCGAACCGGCCGTGGACCAGCGCCTGGTTGTCGATGCCCTGAAACCAGCCGGTGTGGAGACCACGCGAAAAGCTCATCTCCAGCTCGTAGCGGACGGCGGCGGAATCGAAGGCGGGAGCCGGCTGGCCCGTCAGCTCCGCCATCACGCGGTCGAGCGCCTGGCGGTAGACGCGCGTGATGCTGGCGACATATTCCGGCGATTTGAGCCGACCCTCGATCTTCAGCGACGTCACGCCGGCGCGCACGAGGTCGGGCAGAACGTCCAGTCCCGCGAGATCCCGCGGACTAAGCAGGTAGCGCCGGCCGCCGAGCGGCACCTGCT
>JBAIXJ010000052.1:0-1569 GCA_037916645.1 Opitutales bacterium
GCGATCTTGAAATACACCGACCCGTCGGGCGCGACATAGGCGAGGCCCTTGGCCAGCAGGTCGTTGATCATCGCCACCTGTTCGGCGATGTGGCCGGTGGCGGTCGGCTCCGCATGGGGCGGATCCATCGGCAGGATGTTGAGCGCCCGGCAGTCGTCGTGGAACTTCTCCGTCCATTTCTTGGTGATTTCGGCGAGCGGGCGCTGCTCCCGCTTGGCCTGGGCGATCGTGCGGTCGTCGACGTCCGTCAGATTGCGCACATGGCGCACCTTGTCCGGACCCAGCTCGAGTTCGAGCAGACGGCGGAGGACGTCCTGCACGAGGAAGGTGCGGAAGTTGCCAATGTGCGCCGGCGCGTAGACCGTGGGTCCGCAGCAGTACATCCGGAACACGCCGTCGGGCTGCGAGGGCTTCAGTTCGCGGAGCTCCCGGGTGAGGGAATCGAAAAGTCGGATGGCCATGAGTTTGAGGGCTGGTCTGCG
Organism: Opitutales bacterium; assembly: GCA_037916645.1. Lineage (GTDB taxonomy): Bacteria > Verrucomicrobiota > Verrucomicrobiia > Opitutales > Opitutaceae > Fen-1467. The sequence continues at coordinate 483 of JBAIXJ010000052.1, forward strand.
CGGCCCGGCGCCCACCAATGCCACGCATTCCCTTTCTTTTCGCAAGATTAGCGTGAATTAGTGTGGATTAGTGGTTAACTCCCCCATCTTCACCTGTCTATGCCGGAAAACTTCAAGTTGGATCTGACCCACCGCCCGCGGCGCCTGCGCCGCACGGCCAGCCTGCGCGCCTTGGCGGAGGAGACCGTGCTCCGCCCGCAGGATTTCATCGCTCCGCTCTTCGTCATCGACGGCGACGGCGGCCCCGAGCCGGTGCCCTCCATGCCCGGGGTCTGCCGCTTCAACCTCGGCGATCTCGCCAAGGAATGCCGCGCGCTGGCCAAACTCGGCGTGCCGGCCGTGGCCCTGTTCCCCTCGATCAATCCGAAGCTCAAGGACCCCGAGGGCACGGTCGCGCTGCGGGCCGACGCGCTCGTGCTCCGCGCCGTGCGCGCGGTCAAGAAGGCCGTGCCGGAGCTGACGGTGATGACCGACATCGCGCTCGACCCCTACACCACGCACGGCCACGACGGCGTGCTCACGGCCGACGGCACCGACGTCGACAACGACCGCGCGGGCGTGGACCTGGTCGCACCCTCCGACATGATGGACGGCCGCATCGGCGCCATCCGCAAGGCGCTGGACGCCGCCGGGTGCACGCGCACCGGCATCATGGCCTACTCGGCGAAATTCGCCTCCGCCTACTACGGGCCGTTCCGCGACGCCGTCGGCAGCGCGAAGGCGGCGGGCACCCACGCGCTCAGCAAGGCGACCTACCAGCTCAACCCGGCCAACCGCCGCGAGGCGCTGCTCGAGATCGCGCTCGATGAGCAGGAGGGGGCGGACATTTTGATGGTGAAACCGGCCGGGCCCTATCTCGACATCATCCGCGAGGTGCGCAATGCCACGCACAAGCCCGTGGCCGCCTACCAGGTCTCCGGGGAGTACGCGCAGCTCCACGCGGCCGCGAAGCTCGGCTGGCTCGAGCTGGAGCGCTGCCGCCGCGAGTCGCTGCTGGCGATCAAGCGCGCCGGCGCCGACATGATCCTGACGTATTTCGCGAAGGACATGGCGGCCGAACTGGCCGGCTGAAACCGGTGTGGGTCGA
>JBAIXJ010000053.1:0-1568 GCA_037916645.1 Opitutales bacterium
CGATGGTGCAGCGCCGGCATTTTGGTTATGAAAAGCGAAACGGTTACGCGGCGGTCACCCTGCCCTATCGCGGTGGGGACCTGCAGTTCGTGATCCTGCTGCCCGACCAGCGCGAGGGACTCGCCGAGCTGGAGCGGACCCTGCCACCGGAAGCCCTCGCCACGTGCGCCGAGCTTCCGCGCCGCGACGTGATCCTGCACCTGCCCAAGTTCAAGCTCGAGCCGCCGGTGCTCCCATTGGGCGCGGCGCTGCGAGGCCTTGGCATGGCGACCGCCTTCGATGACCCGCGCGGCAGCGCCGACTTCGACCGGATGGCGCCGCGCAAGCCAGATGACTACCTCTATCTATCCGAGGTCTTTCACCGCACCTGGCTGTCGCTCGACGAAAACGGCACCGAAGCGGCCGCAGCGACGGCGGTCGTGGTGATGTTGGCTGCCGCAGCTCCGCGGGAGCCACCTCCGCCGCCGATCGAGGTGCGCGTCGATCATCCCTTCCTGTTCGCCATCCAGCACGTTCCCTCCGGCGCCTGCCTGTTTTTGGGGCGTCTGACCGACCCGAAGTGACCAAAGAAATGCGACACGGCAACAAGTGCGACCTTGCCGGACTCCTGATCCGCAGAGCATTCCTCGGCGCCGGTCTGGCTTTGCTCGGCCTGCCTCCGCTCGCCGCCGCGCCGGCCAGCGTCACGGCGCGCAAGTACTACCGTGACGCCTCGGGCGCCGTGGAGGACAAGAACTACCCCGCCGCCCTCGCCCTGCTGGAAAAGGCCGTGGCGCTGCGGCCCGACCACCCGCGCTATGTCGGCGCCCTCGCCCGCCTGCAGGCGCAGAACGACCGGCCGTTCGACGCCCTTGTCACCCTCAACCGGCTGGCGCGCATGGGCCTCTTCCTTGACGCCGAAGGCGACGAGACATTGGCCCGCTTGCAGGGCTCCTCCGATTTCGCCGACGTCATCCAGCGCTTTTACGCCAACCGCGGGCCGGTCGGTGCGGGACAGGTGTTGTTCGAATTGCCGGCGATGACCGGCATCATCGAGGGCATCGCGTACCGACCCCAGACCGGCGACTACTTTTTCGGCGACGTCCGCCACCGCTGTGTCTGGATCCGCCGGGCCGACGGCTCCGTGCAGCGCTTCTCGGCGGCCGACGCCGGCCTCCTCGGCGTGTTCGGACTGAACGTTGACGAGACCCGGGGCAGCCTGTGGGCCGCCACTTCCGCCGTGCCCGAGATGGATGACTACCGGCCGGCGGACCGCAATCATGCCGCACTCGTGGAATTCTCCCTCGCCGACGGCACGATCCGGCGCACCACGGCGCTGCCGGCCGACGGTGGCGGCCACCTCGTTGGCGACCTCACCGTGACCGCGGACGGCACGGTGTACGCCCCGGACAGCATCGCGCCGGTGATCTGGCGCGTGTCAAGGGACGGAGGTCCGCCGGAGCGCTGGCTCGAATCCGACGAGTTCGCGTCGTTGCAGGGCGCCGCGGTCGCGGCGGACGGGCGCTCCCTCGTGGTTTCCGATTACGCCAACGGGATGATTCTCATTGATCTGGCGACGCGCGCCGTCC
>JBAIXJ010000054.1:0-21462 GCA_037916645.1 Opitutales bacterium
CGCGCGCCGTGGGACGAAGATTCCGCCCTTCCGGCGACGGCCATGTACTTCGCCAGCGCCCCCGTGCCGGTCACGCCGGACCCGGTGACGGGCGTCACGGCCGGCACGGCCGACGCCACCGCCGACATCCTGACCACGTGCGAACCGGAGGCAGGCCCGGCATCCGCGGCGCCCGCCATCGGCCGCCTTGACCATCCTGAAGCGCCTGGTGGTTCTCCCGCACCGGTTCTCGCGCCGGGCGCATCACCATCCGCCGCGCCCACGAGTGGCATCGGCCCGGCCGATCTGGACGATACGACGCCGGACGGCGGGCGGCAAAATGTGCCCAACGGAAACGGCGAGGGAATCGGTTTGGCCGTGCGCCAGGACGCCGGTCTCCCGGCCGGCCGTCAGCTTTCCCGCGCCGAACGCGGCGCCGACTGGACGCCGCCCGGAAAGGACGGTGCGCCCGGCATCGGCGGCCTGGTGCGCGAACTGACTCCGGCCGGCCAGGGGCCGAGTGAAGCCGCGTCGCCACCCCCCGGCGCCAGCGCGCCCACGACGGCGGATCTCGCCGGCCAGGCGCATTTGCCGCCATCGCCTGAGCGCCCCTCCCAAGGCCGGATTGGTCATCCGGCGCCTGCCGAACAAGGACCGGATGGTGCGCCGACGCCGGCTGCCACCGTGGCGCTGCCACCCGGGCCGGTGCGTGAAGCGCGGCAGGAAAAAAATGCCGACCTCCAGCTCTCCAACCTGCCAATCGCACGGAATCGGGAGATGCCGGCCGTTTCGCCGGTCACCAATGATGGGGCGCTAGCGCTTGATGATGATCCGGTTAACCCCGCGCCCACGCCCGTTGGCATCGCCGGTGCTACCTCCTCGAACGCGATGCGAAAATCGACCGATGCTCCCGTCTCGACCTCCTTGGGCCGCGCCCGGGACCCCGAGCCGGTCGACGGCACCAGGGAGATTCCGCTCGCGATCCCGGCCCCGGATTCCGCTTCCGCTCCGAACGCCGCCCGCGTCGCCGAACCTCCGGTCCCGACGCCGAGCGCCTCGGCCCATGCGGTGGCGGCGATCGAAGCCGCCGTGGACGCAGTGAATCACGCCCGCATCGCCGGGCACTCGAGCGTCGAATTGAAACTGACGTTCGCCGACTCGACCCAGCTCGCCGTCCGCGTCGAGCTGCGCGACGGCGCCCTGCACACGACTTTCCGCACGGATTCCGCGGAGTTGCGCGACGTGCTGGCGCACGAGTGGACGGCGGCGGTTCCGGCCCTGGCCGCAGCGTCCCGCGACCACGCGCTCCGCGTCGCGGATCCCGTGTTCGACCGCGCCGCCCCCGGCTTCCTTTCGCTCGGCTCCTCCACCGGCGGCCAGGCGCAGTCCCGCGAAACGCCCATGCCCGAGGGCGCCGCGATGCTGCCCCGCACCCCGGCGGGCCGGCCGGAAGTCCCGGCCGAACCGCTGTCCGTCACGCTCCCGGATCCGAGACGGACCGGAGCCTCCCTCCTGAACACCTTCGCCTGACCCCTCACACCATGTCTGTTTCCGCCGTCAACAACTCCACCGCCTACGGGGCGACGACTGCGCCCACGGCCGCCGGCACGTCCAGGAACACGCTCAATCAGGCCGACTTCCTGAAGCTCCTGTCCCTGCAGTTCCAGCAACAGGACCCGCTGAAGCCAATGGACGACACGTCGTTTCTCGCCCAGATGGCGCAATTCACCTCGCTGCAGCAGATGAACACGCTGACGGGCCAGATCACCCTGATGCGCGGCGACCAGCAGAAGATGGCGGCGGCCGCCTATCTCGGGCGCACGGTCACCGTCTCCGACGGCAACAATGGCACGGTTTCCGGGCCGGTCTCGTCCGTCGACACCTCCGGCGACACGCCCCAGCTCAAGATCAACGGCGTCCTCTACCCGCTCTCCGCGCTCATTTCCGTCGACCAACCCGTCAATTCCAGTTCCACGACCGCGGTTCCGCCCACGGCCTGATCTCATCAACCACGAACCCCTGCATCCCCCATGTCGCTCATCGGCACCCTCACCTCCGGCGTAACCGCCCTGAAAACCTTCACCCAGGGCCTCGACGTCATCGGCAACAACATCGCCAACGTCAACACGACGGGCTTCAAGTCGTCCAAGGCCACCTTCGCCGACAGTTTCAGCAACACGCTGCGCGGCGCGGCGCCCTCGAGCGGCACGACGTCCAACCAGTCGCCGATGCAGGTCGGCACCGGCGTGCAGCTGTCGGGCGTGCTCACCAATTTCGGGCAGGGCGCCCTGACCACGACGGGCAACACCACCGACCTCGCCATCTCCGGCAACGGCTTCTTCATCCTGAAGGACGCGGCTTCGGGCCAGACCTACGCGACGCGGTCGGGGGAGTTCCGGATCGATGACCGCGGCTATCTGGTCAACGCCCAGGGCCTGCGCGTCCAGGGCTTCACCGGCGGCACGCCCACCGTGCCGCTGTCCGGCGACACGGGGACCCTCGGCGACATCCAGATCGGCCAGAACCTTCCGGCCGCCAGCGGCACGCCTCCCGTCCAGCCCCAGCTCCAGTCCATCAGCATCGACAGCGCGGGCAACGTCGTGGAGTCGTATTCCGATGGCAGCACCGCGATCACCAACCGCGTGCTGCTCCAGAATTTCTCCGACCCGGCCTCGCTGACCAAGCAGGGCAACAATCTGTACACCGGGTTCGAGGCGGCCGGTCCGATCAACGGCTCGACCATCGGCGGGGCGATCCTCAGCGACGCCGCCAACGGTTCCAACGACCCCGGCAAGGCCGGGCTCGGCGGGATCCAGTCCGGTTCGCTCGAGCTCTCCAACGTCGACCTGACCGAGCAGTTCGCCGACATGATCACGACCCAGCGCAGCTTCCAGGCCGCCTCGCGCCTGGTCACCGTTTCCGACTCGGTCCTCGACGACATCGTCAACCTGAAGCGCCAGTAATCCCCTCCGGGCGACGGCCGGCGGGCCCGGCCCGGTAAGCTGACCGCCCCCACGCCTGGAAAACGCCTCCGCCCCACCCCATGGCCGAACGAACCAATCCGCCCCTGCCGAAGGCGCCTCCGCCCGAAGACAAGCCGGAGGCTCCGGAGACCGCCGCCGCGCCGGCAACCAAGGCGCCCGCGCTCTCCCTGAAATCGCTGCTGCCGCTGGCGGTCGTGCTCGTGGCCGCCCCGGCGCTCACCTGGGCCGTCGCCCAGTTCCTGCTGCTCCCCCGCCTCGAGGCGCGCCTCGCCGCGGCCGCCGCCCCCGACGCCGCGGTGACGGCGGACGCCCCGGCGACCGCCCAGGCCCAGTCGAAGAAGGAGGGCGAGGCCTCGCCCGCGACCACGTACGAGTTCTCCAACGTCGTCGTGAACCTGGCTGGCACGATGGGCACGCGGTACCTGAAGACCTCCTTCATCGTCACCGGCACCGACACGAAGCTGCGCGACGCCTTCGAGACGAACAAGGCGAAGCTGGTCGACGTCACCCTGAACGTGCTGTCGTCCCTCACGCTGGCCGACCTCGAGGAGGCGGGCGCGAAGAACGTGATCCGCGAGAAGCTCGTCGTCGCCTACAACCAGGCCCTCGGGCACACCATCGCGGAGCAGATCTATTTCTCCGACTTCGTGGTGCAGTGATCCGCCCCCTCGCTCATGCCCAACGACCCCGCCAAACCCCCTGAGAACCCGACGGTGCTCGACCAGGGCGCCATCGACCAGCTGCTGGCGCAGGAGGGTGCGGCCAAGAAATCGGTCTTCAGCGCGGACGGCACGCTGGCCACCGGGGCCGCGAGCGCCAAGGTCGAGCCCTACGACTTCCGGACCCCGGTCTTCCTGACCGAATTCGAGCTGCGCCGCCTGCGCCTCCTGCACGAGGACTTCATCCGCTACCTGGCGGCCCGCCTCTCGCTCTTCCTGCGCATGGAGGTCGGTCTGAAGATGGCGAAGCTGACCACGCTCACCTACTTCAAGTTCACCGACGGCATCCCGAATCCGACCCACCTCTGCCTCTTCAAGATCGATCCGCTGCACGGCGTCGGCATCCTCGACATCAATCCCCGCCTCGCCCTGACGATCGCCGACCGCATGCTGGGCGGCCGCGGCCATTCGGTGAAGATGGAGCGCTATCTCACCGAGATCGAGATCGCCCTGCTCGAGGATGTCGTGGGCATGATCCTGCAGGAGTGGTGCACGCCGTGGAAGAACGAGATGGAGCTCCGCCCGGCGATCATCGGCCACGAGAACAACGGCCGGTTCCTCCAGACCTCGCCGAAGGACGCCGTGGTGCTGGCGCTGTCGATCGAGGCCTCCCTCGGCGACTGCTCCGAGCAGATCCAGATCGGCATCCCCTACTACACGATCGAGCCGCTGGTGCGGAAAATGCAGGCCCGCCGCCAGAAGGACACCACCACCGACGCCACCGCCAAGCGCGCCACGTGGCAGCCGGCCTACGACCACATCACCGTGCCGGTCCGGGCGGAATGGGAGGTGTTCCGGACCAGCCTCCGCGAGGTGGCGAGCCTCCGGGTCGGCGACGTCATCGAGTTCCCCGCTTCGCTGATCGACAATGTCCGGATCCTCCTGAACGGCATCCCGAAATTCACCGGCAAGGTCGGCCTCGATTCCGACCGCGTCACCGTGCAGGTCACCCGCAACCTTCCCCCACCCGACCCTCATGCCCACTCCGCTGGATGAAAAAACCCTCGACGTCGTCCTGGACGTCAAGGTCGATGTCACCGTGCAGCTCGGCTCCTGCCAGCTGCCGATGCGCAACGTCCTGGAACTGGCGCCGGGCGCCGTCGTGCAGCTGAACCAGCGCGCGAACGACCCGGTCGGCCTCTACGTGAACGACAAGCTCGTCGCGTACGGCGAGGTGGTGGTGATCGACGACAATTTCGGCATCAAGATCACCGAGCTGGTGGGCTCCGCGAAGCCGGAGTAGGCCGATGCGTTTCCTGGCCGTCCTCCTCTTCCTCGCGGCGACGGTGGCGGCCGCCGAGCCGCCCGCGCCCGAGACGGTCATCTATCCGCGGGCGCCCAAGGAGAACGTATCCGCCCCCGCCGGCCGTGACCCGTGGGGGCGCGCCCCGTGGCTCGTCGGCTCCCTGGCGCTCGCGGCCGCCGGCGCGTGGTGGCTCCTCCGCACGCGGAACCGGCCCGGACCCTCCGGCCACCGGCTCGCGATCGAGGAGACCCGTTCCCTCGGCAACCGCCAGTACCTGGTGGTCGCCGCCTGCGACGACCGCCGGCTCCTGCTCGGCGTCGCGCCGGGCCGCATCAATCTGCTCTGCGAACTGCCGGCGCGGAAGGCCGGGCCGGAATGAACGCGCTGCTCCGAGCCGTCGGGTTCGCCGCGGCCCTCGCGCTCGCCGTGTGCGCCGCCGCGCCGGTGGCGACCGCGCAGGAGGCCCCCGCGCTGCCGACGCCGGCCGCGGCCACCCCGTCTCCGGCCGCCCCCGAGCCCTCCGCCGCGACAGCCGCCGCCCCCGCGCCGGCCAAGCCCTCCGACCCGTTGCGGCTGACGGTCAATCTCGAAGGCTCGCACCAGGCCGGCGACGTCAGCGTGGCGGTGCAGATCGTGGTTGTGATGACGCTCCTCACGCTCGCGCCGTCGATCGTCATCCTGATGACGAGCTTCACGCGGATCGTGATCGTGCTCGGCTTCATCCGCTCCGCGCTGGGCGTGGCCAACGCCCCGGCCAACCAGATCATCATCGGGCTCTCGCTCTTCCTCACCTTCTTCATCATGGGGCCGGTGTTCACCCAGATGAACACCGACGCGTTCCAGCCCTATGTCGCGGGCAAGATCGCCTCGTCCGAGGCGCTCGACCGGGCTTCGGTCCCGCTGAAGGATTTCATGCTCAAGCAAACCCGCACCCGCGACATCGAGTTCTTCCTCGAGCTGGGCCGCTTCGGCCCCACCTCCGTGAAGGATCTGCCGATGCGCGTGGTGGTGCCGGCGTTTGTGATCAGCGAGCTGCAGACGGCGTTCCAGATGGGATTCCTGATCTTCCTGCCGTTCCTCATCATCGACCTGCTCGTCTCCTCCGTGCTGATGGCCCTCGGCATGATGATGATGCCGCCGGTGGTCGTGTCCCTTCCTTTCAAACTGCTGCTCTTCGTCCTGGTTGACGGCTGGCACATCGTCGTCCGCTCCCTCGTGCAGAGCTTCCACTGATGAACCCGGATCTCGCGATCGACATCTTCAAGTCGACGGTGCTCTTCTCACTCTACGTGATCACGCCGTTTCTCGCGGTGACCCTGGTCGTGGGCCTCCTGACGAGCCTGCTGCAGTCGGTCACCAGCCTCCAGGAGCAGACGCTGACCTTTGCGCCCAAGATCATCGCCCTGGCCCTCGCCAGCCTGCTCCTCGCGCCGTGGCTGCTGCGGACCATGGTGGAGTTCACGGTGTCGATGATCAGCCGGATGTCCTCGATGGGGCCCTGACGCCGGCGCCGCCATGCCCTTTGCGCTGCTGTTCTCCTGGTTGATGGTGCTGCTCCGGGCCACGGGCATCGTCATCGTGCTCCCCTCGCTCGGCGCCAAGCCCATCCCGGGCCCGCTGCGGGTCGGCTTTGCCCTCGGGATCGCGACCCTGCTCTACGGGATCGTGCCCCACGCCAACCCCGGCCCCCTGGCGTACGGCGATCTGGCCGCGGCCGCCGCCAGCGAGCTGCTGCTCGGGCTGTTCATGGGCTTTGTGGGCCGCCTGATCTTTGCGGCCGTGGAGATGGCCGGACGGATCATGGTCACGGAGATCGGCCTGGTCGCCGGCCCGGGGTTCGACGTGCCGACGCCCGACCAGGAGCCGATGCCCTCCTTCCTCTCGATGTTTGCCGGCCTGGTCTTTTTCCTGGTGGCGGGCCATCTGGGCGTCCTGCGGGCGTTCGCCCGCTCGTTCGATTTCGCCCCCGCCGGCGCCGCGGCGTTCGGCGCGGGCGCCATGGAGACCCTGGTCGAACTGACCGCGGCCTCGATCGAGCTCGCGGTGCGCATCGCCGCCCCGTTCATCGCGCTGAATTTCCTGGTGACCCTCGCCTTTTCGATTCTCGGCCGGGCCGTCCCGCGCATGGGGGTGTTTGTCATGAGCTTTCCGCTGCGCGTGATCCTGGGCCTGGCGTTGTTCGCCGGATCCGGGGCCCTGCTCTCGCGTTACCTCTGGGGCGAGTTCGACGCGCTGCCGTTCCGGCTGATGCAGATTTTGCCTACCCCGTAGGATCCCGTTTCGGGAGCGTTCTTCGCCAGCCCAGAGGGAACACGGGGGATGGGCCGGACGGCCGGCGGCAAAAATTGCCCGCCAATCTTGCATCAATCACGGCCCACGCGGAGCCCGCGACGCCGGCGCGAAAGAGATGCGCGTTAGTTCCTCGCCATCTGCGGCTTGCATCTGGCGACGCCCCCTTGGCATTGGCAGTGCTGAAAGCCTCCTTGGATGGCCGATTACGACCAAGAGCAAAAGACCGAGCAGCCGACCGAGAGGCACATCACAGAGGCGATCGAACGGGGCGAATTCGCGAAGTCGCAGGAAGTGCAGCTCGCGTTTATCCTGGCCGGCGCCATCGGCGTCATCGCGTTGACGGCGACCAACGCGGGGCGGGCCATCAGCTCGTATGCGGTCGACATTTTTGCGCGGATCGGCACGGCCCATTTCACGATCGACACCGCGGAGGCCCAGCTCGCCTCGGCCCTGGCGGTGCTCCTGCGGGTGCTGGCGCCCGTGCTCCTCGCCTGCGCCGGCTCGGCGCTGCTGGCCGGCGGCATCCAGAGCGGATTTCAACTCACGCCGGAGGCCTTCGGCGTGAAATGGGAGCGGCTCGACGCCGTCGCGGGCCTGCAGCGGATCTTCTCCCGGCACACGATCGCCCACCTCGGGATTGACGTGCTGAAGCTCGCCGCGGTCGGCCTTGCCCTCTACGGGGGCGTCAAGGCGGTGATCAACGACCCGCTGTTCCACACGCCGGTCGAAACGGTCTACCTCGGCCAGTTCATCTATTTCGCCACGCTCGCGTTCCTCGGCCGCATGCTGCTGGCCGTCGCCATCATCGCCGCCGCCAGCTACGCCTACGAGGCGTTCCGCACCCACCGGCAGCTCATGATGACGCGCCAGGAGGTGAAGGACGAGCGGCGCAACACGGAGGGCAACGCCCTGCTCAAGGCCGCCCAGAGGCGCCTCGCCCGCCGGCTCCTGCAGAAGCAGATGCTCTCGGCCGTGCCCACGGCCGATGTCGTCGTCACCAACCCGACCCACTATGCGATCGCGCTCAAATACGAGCGCGGCGTCGACCAGGCGCCGGTGGTCCTCGCCAAGGGCGAGAACCGGTTCGCCCAGCGGATCAAGGAGATCGCGGCGGAGCACGAGGTGCCGGTGGTGGAGAACAAGCCGGTGGCGCGGGTGCTGTTCGCCCTCGGCCGCGTCGGCGAGGCGATCCCCGCCGAGCTCTATCAGGCCGTGGCGGAGATTCTGGCCTTCGTGTACCGCACCCACCGCTACTACTTCTACCGCCTGAAGGCCCGGCGCGCGCAGGCGACCGCTTGAACGGAACCATGCCGACCACCGCGTCAGCCTACCTGAACCGACTGCTGCAGCGCGCCGACCTGCTGTTCACCTTCGCGCTGTTTGGCACCGTGCTGCTGCTGGTGCTGCCCGTCCCGGCGTTCCTGCTCGACGCCCTTCTCGCGCTCAACATCGGCATGGCGCTGCTCGTTCTCCTCGTCGTGGTCTACGTCAAGGACCCGCCGGAATTCTCGGGCTTCCCCACCATTCTCCTCGCCCTGACGCTGTACCGGCTGGCGCTCAACATCTGCTCGACGCGCCTGATCCTCGTCCACGGCTACGCGGGCCACATCATCGACTCGTTCGGCCATTTCGTCGTGCAGGGCAACTTCGTCGTCGGCGCCGTCGTGTTCTGCATCCTCGTCGTGATCAACTTCGTGGTCATCACGAAGGGCGCCGGCCGCATCGCCGAGGTGTCCGCGCGGTTCACCCTCGACGCCCTCCCCGGCAAGCAAATGGCGATCGACGCCGAGCTGAATGCCGGGATCATCGACGAGACGGCCGCCACCGCCCGCCGGCTCAAGGTCCAGAAGGAGGCGGATTTCTACGGGGCGATGGACGGCGCCTCCAAGTTCGTGCGCGGCGACGCCATCGCCGGGATCCTGATCGTGCTCGTCAACGTCCTCGGCGGCTTCGCCATCGGCGTCTTCCAGATGGGCATGACGCTGAGCGAGTCCCTCCAGCGCTTCACGCTGCTGTCCATCGGCGACGGCCTGGTGGCCCAGGTGCCGGCCCTGATCATCTCCGTCGGCGCCGGCATCCTCGTCACCCGGGCCTCCGAGAACGCCAACCTCGGCACCCACATCGGCCGCCAGATCGTGCGTTATCCCCGCGCCATCGGCATCGCCGGCGCCATGCTCGGCTCCTTCGCCCTGCTGCCCGGCATGCCCGTCCTGCCGTTCCTGGTGCTCGGCGGGTTTGCCGGCTTCATCGCGCATGCCCTGCGCAAGGCGGACGGCACCGCCGACGTCGCGACCGACGCGCCGGCCTCCGCGCCGGCCGCCGCCCGCGGCAAGGGCAAGGGCGGCGCCCGCGAGGGCCCGGCCGCGGCTCCCGCGCGGGCGGACGACCTGCGCAGCCTCACGGACGTCGACGTTTTCGCCATCGAGTTCGGCTACGGGCTGCTGCCGCTGACGGACGCCAAGTCCGGCGGCGACCTGCTCGCCCGGATCACCGGCGTCCGCCGCTCGCTCGCGCGCGACCGCGGCATCGTCGTGCCGCCGATCTCGGTGCGGGACAACCTCGAGCTCGAGGCCAACGACTACCGCTTCCTGCTCCGCGGCAAGGTCCTCGCCCGCGGCCAGATCACGCCCAGCCGCTGGCTCGCGATGAACGTTTCGGGAAGCACGGTGCGCCTGCGCGGCGCGCCGACCCGCGAGCCCGTGTTCAACCTCGAGGCGACCTGGATCGCGGAGGACGAAAAGAAGACGGCGGAGCTCAACGGCTACACGGTCGTCGACGCCGCGTCGGTGCTGATCACCCACCTTTCCGAGGTCCTCAAGACCCACGCCCACCACCTCCTCGGGCGCCAGGAGGTGCAGATCATGGTCGACCACCTCAAGGAGACGAACCCCGCGCTGGTCAGCGAGCTGCTGCCGGACCTCGTCACCCTCGGGATCATCCAGCGCGTCCTCCAGAACCTGCTCCGCGAGAATGTCTCGATCGTCAATCTGCCGCTGGTGCTCGAGGGCATCGCCGATTTTGCCTCGATCTCCAAGAACCCCGACGACCTGTCGGAATTGGTCCGCCGCCGCCTGGGGCTCTACTTCATCCCCGAGTACGAGAATCCGCCCGGCGTGATCCGCGCCATGACGCTCGATCCGCGGCTCGACCAGTGGCTCGGGACGCGGGTTCACCGCTCGCCCACCGAGGTCGGCCTCGCGCTCGATCCCGCCACCGGGCACCACCTGCTCACCGAACTCACGCGCCGCACGGGCGAGCTGATGCAGAAGGGCTCCCCCGCGGTCCTGGTGGTCTCGGCGGACGTGCGCCTGCCGATCAAACGCTTCTTCGAGGCCTCGCTGCCCCGGCTCGTCGTGCTCTCGTTCCAGGAACTTCCACCCGCGGTCGACGTGGAGAACGTCGGGATCGTTCCGCCGCCCCTGTCGCTGCTGCGCTCAGCCGAGCCCGCGCTCAAGGCCGCCTGACCGCCCGCCGGTTGCCCCGCCATGCCCCCCGAACCTCCCCGCTCCTCCGCCGCCGATGGCTCCTGCTACCGGATCGTCGTTGAGTCGGCGGAGCAGGCCGCGGAATTGATCCGCGACAAATTCGGCCAGAGCGCCGAGGTGCTGTCGGTCCGCTCCGTTCCCCGTCCCGGCTGGACGCGCCTCGTGGCCAAGCCGCGACTCGAGGTGGTCATCAAGGTCCCCGCCGCGCCTGCTCCGCCCGCACCAGACGACGAGCCGCGCGACGTGGAGCCGCTGCCGCGCCCGACCACGCCGCCCTTTGCCGGCACGGAGGCGGGTCCGACCCGGCATCTCCGGCTCGCCGAGCTTCTGCGCCGCACGGGCTTCAGCGAACTGTTTCTTGCCCGCCTCGGCGCCATCCAGGGCCGCGGCAATCTCGAGGACGAGCCGCTCCATCAGGCGCTGGTCCACGTGGGCGATGCCCTCCGCCGGCACGCCGCGTCGCGCCCGGCCCGCCCGCTGCCCGCGCGGGCGGCGTTCTTCGGTCCCGCCGGCGCCGGCCGATCGACCGCCCTCTGCAAGTGGGTCGCGGCCCAGGTATGCCGCCGGCGCCTGCGCGGCCGCGTCGTCAAGGTGGAGTTCGACCGCCCCAACCCCACCGACCAGCTGGCCGTCTTCTGCGAAGCGCTCGGCGTCCCCTTCGACCATTACCCCGTCACCCTCGGCCCGGCGGCGGCGGACGGCTTCACCGGCCTCGACCTGCCGGCGATCTCCACCCGCAGCCCGGCCGAGAACGCGAACCTGGCCCGCTTCTTCGGCGCCGAGGGGATCAAGGGCCGCGTGCTCGTGCTCAACGCCGCCTACGATCCGGCCGTGCTGCGCGACGCCTACGCGGCGGGCCGCGATCTCGGCGCCACCCACCTGGTCTTCACCCATCTCGACGAGCTGACCCAGTGGGGGAAGCTCTGGGACTATCTCCTCACCGACCAGCTCGAGCCGCTGTTTCTCAGCACCGGCCCGTCGCTCACCGGCGACTGCGAGGACGACGTCTACGGCGCGCTCCAGCGCCGCACCCTGCCCGGATTCACCCCGGCCGCGGCCGAACCCCCGGCCCCGCGGGCCCCCGAACGCGGCTTTGTGGCCGCCTGCGTCCGATGAAAACCTTCTTCCTCGCCGGCGGCTTCGCCGGGTTTCTGCTCTGCGCCGTCGCCGGGGCGATCGCGGGCCACACCCCGGGTCTCATCTTCCGCGACGCGGCGATCGGCTGCCTGGCCAGCGCGCTGCTGGCCCGGTGGTTCTGGTCGGTGCTCGCGCGCGCTTTCGCCCAGACCCTGGCGGCCCGCCGTCGCGCGGCGGCCGAAGCCGCCGAGGCGGCCCAGGCCGCGGCCCAAGCCGCCCAGCCCGCCACCGCCGCGAGGAACCCCGCCGGCGCCTCCCCCGTCCCCGCGCCGGCCCGCGCGCCCGCCCCGGCGCGACCCCACCTTGTCACCGGTCTCCGCCCCTCCGGCCAGCCCTCCCGCTAACCCGTTCCCCCAATGAGCAGCTCCACATGCACCGCTGAAGTCCCGGCCGCCACCGCCTGGCGCACCTATCAAGGCCTATCCGGCGAGAAGATTGACGAAGGCGAGATGATCAAGCGGTACCTGCCGCTGGTCCGTTCCATCGTCGACCGGATCAAGATCAACCTGCCGCCGCAGGTCGACGTCCAGGACCTCTACAGCGTCGGCGTCACGGGCCTCATCGCCGCGGTCCGCAAATTCGATCCGGCGCAGAAACACACCTTCGCGGCCTACGCCCGGGCCCGCATCCGCGGCGCCGTCCTCGACGAACTGCGCCGCCTGGACTGGTGCCCCCGCCGGATCCGGGTCAAGGCCCGGATGATCAAGAACGCCATCAACGAGATCGAGCAGGAGACCGGCCGCCCGGCGACCGACGAGGAGGTGCAGAACCGCCTCGGGCTGTCCGCCAAGAAGTACCAGCGCTGGCTGGAGGATTCCCGCCCGGTCACCTTCGTCGCCCTCGACCAGGTGTCGGAGGAGGACGGCGGCGTCTCGCTCCACGAGGCGATCGCCGATCCCAACGACGTCACCGGCTCCCAGCAGATCGAGAGCTCGGAGCTGGTGCAGATCGTGGCCCAGCGCATGGCGCAGCTGCCCGAACTGCAACGCAAGATCCTCGCGATGTACTATTTCGAGGACATGCGCCTCGCGGAAATCGCCGCGGTGTTCGGCCTCACCGAATCGCGGATCTGCCAGATCCACGCGAAGGCCGTGCTTTCGCTGCGCGCCTTTGTCACCCGCATGCGCGACCGGTAACGGACGGATTTCATGCTCGTCCTCATCGGCATCCTCCTCGTTCTCTTTTCCACCCTGGGCGGCTTCATGCTGGCCGGCGGGCAGCCGGCCGTGCTGCTGCACGTTTCGGAGTTCGTCGTGATTTTTGGCATCGCCGTCGGCATCCTGATCATCGCCAGCCCGCGCCAGGTGTTGAAGGATCTCACCCTCAAGGCGCGGCAGGCCTTCTCCTCCAAGAAGCCCGGCAAGGACGAGTACTTCGAGCTGCTGAAGCTGCTCTATGAAGTCTTCATGGTCGGCCGGCGCAACGGCCTCATCGCCCTGGAGGAGCACGTGATGGAGCCCGACAAGAGCGCGATCTTTCAGCGGTATCCGGTCGTCACCGCCCACCGCGAACGCATGGAGTTTCTCTGCAACGGCCTGCGCCCCGTGATCGATGGCAAGATCAAGCCGGACCAACTGGAGGATCTCATGGAGGTCGAGTTGGCGGCCAAGGCCGACGAGGCGGAACACCCGGTGCACGTGCTCCAGATGGTCGGCGACTCCCTGCCGGGCATCGGCATCGTCGCCGCGGTGCTGGGAATCATCAACACGATGGCGGCCATCTCCGAGGGACCGTCCGTCGTCGGCGAGCGGGTCGCCGCCGCCCTCACCGGCACGCTGCTGGGCGTGTTCAGCGCCTACGGCTTCGTCAACCCGATGGCGACCCGGATCAAGTTCAACAACGCCCACGACGAGCAATACCTGCGGTGCATCCTGGCGGCCGTGGCCGGCTTCGCCAAGGGCCTCGCGCCGATCACGGCGGTCGAGGTCGCGCGCCGTTCGCTCGACAGCGGCGTGCAGCCCACGGTCGAGGAATTCGAAGCCGCGGTCAAAGGGCTGAACGTGGCGACGAAATAGGAGCCGCGCCATGGCCCGAAAAAAGGAAGCCCACCATGGCGGCGCGTGGAAGGTGGCATACGCCGACTTCGTCACCGCGATGATGGCGCTCTTCATGGTCCTGTGGATCTCGGCGCAGGATCAGAAGATCCTCATCGCCACCTCGAAGTACTTCCAGAACCCCTTCCGGGCGCTCCGCGAGGCGGCGGGCATCATCAAGAGCCCGACCGACGGATCGGCGGGCAGTCCGGGCAAGGAGCAGAGCCACGCCAGCGACAACAACAGCCAGCTCGAGCTCAGCTACCTCACCGCGCTCGCCCGCGACCTCTCCCACCTCCTGCACGTCGACACCTTCACGGAGGAGAAACCCATCGACATCCAGATCACCAGCGACGGCCTGCGGGTGGTCCTCTTCAACCGGTCGAACAAGCCGATCTTCCGCGACGACACCGCCGAATTCACCGAGTGGGGCCGCTTCCTGATGCAGAACCTCGCCTGGGTCATCGAGCGGGAGAAGTTCCGCGTCGCGATCGAGGGCCATACGCGCGCCGGGATCCACTTTGCCGAACCCAATCTGAATCCCTGGTCGCTGTCCCTCGACCGCGCCGATGCCGCCCGCCGTTCGCTCACCTATTACGCCGTCGCCGCCTCGCAGGTCGACCGCGTGAGCGGCTTCGCCGACACCCGTCCGCTGCCGGGGACCGCCCCGGACTCGGAGTCCAACCAGCGCATCACCCTGAGCCTGACCATCGCCCACCGCGTCCCGCGCGACGGCGGCGCCGAGATCGCCGCGACCGCCGCCGGCGCCCCGCCGGGCCCGCCCGAGGCGGGCGCCGGGCGCAAGGCTGCGGACGGCTCGCACCTCCAGTTTCTTTCGACCCCCACCGCCAGCCGATGAAAAACTTCTTGCACGGTCGTCCCCAGATGTCCGGCGGAGCGCTCCACGCGAGATCCGTCCATTCCTCCCCGCTGCCCGTCGCCGCGACCGAACCTTGCGGCGACTCACCCAGCGTCGAGGTCGTCAAGCAAGGCGACAAGGTGGTCCGGATCGTCGTGACTTGCTCGTGCGGCGAACGGATCGAACTGGAGTGCATCTACCCGCCCGGTTCGGGGCTCTGAACAGAGCAATTATTGCCCCGTTTCACCCGGCAATTTCTGCCCGAGAGCGCCAAGCGTGATTTCCTAATCCGTTCGAGATAAACTTGTTATGGTTTTGGCATTCCCAGTGCTTCCTGGGCTCTGTCCATGAATGTCGGCATCTACCAAAACGCTGCGTCGCTCTCCTCGCTCGAGCGGTGGCAGCAGGTGGTTGCCCAGAACATCACTTCCGGCGAACAGCCCGCGTACAAGCGCCGGGTGGCATCCTTCAGCGGCGAGGACCGCGGCGAGTTCCTCGCCGATCCCAAGGCGCGGATCGACCGCGGCGAAGGCGAGCCCGCCGTATTCCCGGTGGCGCACGCCTCAATCAGCTTTCGTCCGGGCGAGATCCAGACCACCCGCCGGAATCTCGACGTCGCCATCCAGGGCGCCGGCTTCTTCGAACTGAAGATGCCCGACGGCAGCAAGGCCTACACCCGCGACGGCTCCTTCCATCTCCGCGCCGACCGCACGCTCGCGACGGCGCAGGGAGGCACGGTGCTCAACGCGACGGGCATGCCGATCCAGCTGCTGCCCGGCCGCGGCGATCTCTCGATCAACCAGGATGGCACCCTTTCCCAGGGCGACACCACGCTGGGCCGGATTGCGATCCAGAACTTCGACGACCCCGCCAAGCTCACGGCGCTCGCCGACGGCCTGTTTGCGACCCCGCCGGACGTGACCCCCTCGCCCATGGCCAAGCCGGTCGTGCTCCAGGGCAACCTCGAAGCCAGCAACGCCCCCTCTCTGTACGAGATGGTCGACCTCGTGACCATCTCGCGCGCGTACGAAGCCAACCAAAAAGTCATCACCAGCCGCGACGACCTGATGGACAAGACCCTCCAGGCGTTCGGCTAACACCACCATGGGCAGCCTCTCACTCTACTCCGCGGCCACGGGCATGGAAGCCCAGCAGATGAACCTGGACACGATCGCCAACAATCTCGCGAACGTGAACACCCCCGGCTTCAAGCGCAGCAAGATCGAGTTCCAGGATCTGCTCTACCAGAAGCCGCGCAGCGTCGGCGCCGATGCCGGCGGCGGCAACATCGTGCCGACGGGCGTCGAGGTCGGCAACGGCGCGCGGGTCGCCTCGACGGCGAAGGAATTCACCCAGGGGCAGCTGACCTCGACCGGCGGCCAGCTCGACCTGGCCATCCAGGGCGATGGCTTCTACGAGGTGCAACGGCCCGACGGCACCCTGGCCTACACCCGCGACGGAGCGTTCAAGCTGAACGCCAACGGCCAGGTGGTCACCGCCGACGGCCTTCCCATCCTGAGCGGATTCCAGACGATCCCGGCGGGCACGACGGCCATCAACGTCGCCACGACCGGCGAGGTCAGCGTGCAGACGCCGTCCGGGAACCAGACCTTCACCCTCACGCTGACCCGGTTCGCCAACCCGAGCGGCCTGCGCAGCCTCGGCGGCAATCTCTACGAGGAGACGCCCGCCAGCGGCACGCCCGAAACCGGGAGCCCCGGCCTGCAGGGTTTCGGGACCATCATGCAGGGCTATGTCGAGTCCTCCAACGTCAGCCTCGTCGAGGAGATGGTCAACCTCATCGTCGCGCAGCGAGCCTACGAGATTAACTCCAAATCGGTTCAGGCTTCCGACGAGATGCTCCAGAACGTCGTGCAGATGAAGCGCTGAACCATGCGTGCCCGCCGTTCCCTCCTGCTGCTGTCCCTCGCGCTCCTCGGCCTGCCGTGGCTCGGGGCGCAATCCCCGGCCGCCGCGCCGACGGACGATTCCGCGCGCGACGCCCTGGTGAACACCCTGCTGGCCGACGTGGCGCGGCAGCTCAGCGATCACTTTCACCTCGAGGGCGACCTCCGGCTGGCCCTGACCCGTCAGCTGCCGCTGCCGGCCCTGGCGGACAACGCCGAGCCGCGCCTGATCGTCACCGATTTTACATCGGCGCCTGCGTCGTCGATGCTGGTGCGCTGCCGCTTGGAGGCCGGCGGCGCACCGCTCTCTTCCCTTGCCCTGAATGTGCGCGCCGAACTCTGGAACGACGTCTGGGTCGCGCGCCAGCCGCTGCCCACCGGATCGGTCTTTGATTCCGGGCTGCTCGACGTGCGGCGCGCAGACCTGCTCCGGGAGCGGAACGCGCTGCCCGCGACGGCCGGCGGCAACGACTTCGTCCTCGCCCGGTACGTGCCTGCCGGCCAGACCCTGGCCTGGCGCGACCTGATGCGGCGGCCGCTCGTGCGCAAGGGCGAGACGGTCGAGGTCTCCGCCGTCGACGGCGCGCTCACCGTCACCGTCAAGGCCGTCGCGGTCCAGGACGCGGGCCGCGGCGAGACCGTGCTCGTCCGCAATCTGGAAACCCGGAAGGAGTTCAGCGCCGTGGTCGTGGCCGATGGCCGGGCGCAGATCCGCCTCTGACGCCGCCATGTCCCGCCTCCTCCAAATCCCGCTCCTCTTCCTCGCCGCGGCCGCCGCGAGCGCCTCCGCGGAATCGCTCTGGACCTCCAGCAGCCTGCCGGAACGCGGGCTCGTCGCCGATCGCAAGGCGGCGAAGGCGGGCGACATCCTCACCATCGTTGTGGAGGAGAACGCCACCGCCACGACGACGCAGCAGCGCAAGGACAGCCGCTCCTCCTCGCTCCAGGATACGGTCAACCGGTTCCTGTTCAGCGTGGCGGCGAGCAAAATGGGGACGCACAACGGCGAGCTGCCCGCCATCGACATCACCGGCAAATCGGACTTTTCGGGCGGAGGCCAGGTCGACAACACCCAAAAGCTCTCCGCCCGCGCCGCCGTCCTGATCGCGGATGTGCTGCCCAACGGCAACCTCGTGATCGAGGGGGTCCGCCTCGTGACGTTCTCGGGCGAGACCCAGTACGTCGTGCTCCACGGCCTGGTCCGGCCCGACGACATCAACCCGGACAACACCGTGCTTTCCACCAACGTCGCCAACGCCCGCGTCGAGTTTTACAGCAACGGCTCCCTGACGGACATCCAGAAGCGGGGCTGGCTTGGCCGCCTTTACGAAAAACTTCGCCCGTTCTGATCCGGAGGATCCATGACACGGAGGTTCAATCAAATCGGTTTTCTGGCGGGGATTGCGCTCTTGCTGGCGCCGGGTCTGGCCGAGGCGGCGCGCATCAAGGATCTCACTCTCGTCGAGGGCGGCCGCGAGAACCAGCTGGTCGGCTACGGCCTGGTGGTCGGCCTGGCGGGCGACGGCGACAGCAATGCCGCCTCGACCCTCCGCAGCGTCGCGAACGTCCTGCAACGCTTCGGGGTCACGGTCCCCTCGGATCAGATCAAGGTCAAGAACTCCGCCGCGGTCATGGTCACGGCCGACATCGGCCCCTTTCTGCGGTCCGGCGCCCGCATCGACGTCGTCGTGGCGTCGATCGGCGACGCCAAGAGCCTGCAGGGCGGCGTGCTGCTGCAGACGCCGCTCCTCGGCGGCGATGGGCGGGTCTACGCCGTGGCCCAGGGACCGATCGCCGTCGGCGGCTTCCTCGGCGGCACCGGCGGGGCCGGCGGCGCCACCGTGCAGAAGAACCACCCCACGGTCGGCAGCATCAGCAACGGCGCGATCGTGGAACGCGAAATCCCCGCCGCCTTTGTCAGCCAGCAGACCCTGAACCTGCTGCTCCTCAACCCCGATTTCACCTCCGCGTCCCGCATGGCCCGCGCCATCAACGCGAGCTTCGCCGAGGCCGGCGACGCCCGCGACGCCGCGACGGTCAGCGTGCGCGTCCCCGCCGCCTATCGCGGCCGCGAGGTCGACTTTTTGGCCGACCTCGGGGCGATCGAGATGGATCCCGACTCCGTCGCCCGCGTCGTGATCAACGAACGCACCGGCACCATCGTCGCCACCTCGACCGTCCGCATCTCGCAGGTCGCGATCAGCATGGGCTCCCTCACGATCACGATCAGCTCCTCGCCCGTGGTGAGCCAGCCGGCGCCCTTCAGCGCGGGCCAGACCACCGTCGTGCCGCGGACCACCACCACGGTCACGGAGGTCAAGGGCGGCTTCAAGGTCGTCGACGATCTGCCGACGATCGAGCGGCTCGCCTCGGCCCTCAACGCCCTCGGCGTTTCCACCCGGGAAATGACCGCCATTTTCCAGACGCTCAAACGCTCCGGCGCCCTCCAGGCCGAGCTCATCATCAATTGACCATGGAAGTCTCCGCCGTCACCGCCCCGTCCCCGGCCGCCGACGCCGCGCGCTTTGCCGAGCGCGTGTCGCAGATGCCGGCCGCCGACCAGCGCAAGGTGGTCGCGCAGCAATTCGAGGCCATCTTGCTCCGCCAGTTCCTCGCCCCGGTCCTCGAGTCCATGCCCGGGGACAAGAGCGGCGTCTACGGCTACATGCTCACGGACGCCTTCGCGCAGCAGCTCAGCGCCGGTTCCGGCCTGGGTTTGGGCCGCCTGATGGAGACCCAGCTTTCCCCGCCGGGAGAAAAACAAGAGCTCAAACCACTACGCCCCACGAGCAGCCCCTCACCGGGCTGAACGTCGCCCGCCGACCATGAACATCACCTGGGAATCCCTCGCCGACTGTCTCCGCGCCGAGATCGAGGAGTACGGAAGCATGTTGCGCCTCCTCGAGGAGCAGCAGCTCGCCCTCATCCGGCGCGACGCGGACCGGCTCCACGAACTGGCCGCCGCGCTCGATGCCGCGACGCAATCCGCCGACGCCGTCCGGCGCCACCGCGAGGACGCCTTCCGCGCGTTTGCCGCGGCCCAGGGATGCGAGGCGGGCGCCACCGTCCGCGCCATCCTCCCGGCCATCGAAGCCAGCGCCCGGCCCCTGATCGAGGCGCTCGTCCAGGAAGTCAACCGCCTGGTCTACCGGACGCGGAAATTCACCCGCCAGAACCACGAGATGCTGGGCCGCGCCTGCCAGCTGCAGCAGGATCTGCTGCGCCAGATCTGCCCCGGCATCTTCAGCCAGACCTATTCCGCGACGGGCCGGGTCAGCCCGGGTGCCGTCGGCTCGCCGCCGCTTCCCCTCGCCGCGTGCTGAGGCGCGCTGCCTCCGCCCCGCTCCCCAAACTCCCTACCCCCCGTCATGTCCCTTTTCAGCAGCCTGAGCAGCGGCGCCGCGGCGCTCGACGCCCAAAGCTACGCCATCCAGCTCACCGGGAAGAACCTCGCCAACGTCAACAACACCGGGTACGCACGCGAGCGCGTGGTGTTCGGCACCGGCGCCCTGACGCAAACCGCGGTGGGGACGCTGAGCTTCGACCTCATTGCCAAGTCGGTCACGCAGCTGCGCGACGCCTTCATGGACCAGCAGATGGCGAAGGAGATCTCGGCCAGCAGCAGCCTGCAGGCGCAGCAGGACGCACTGCAACGCGCGCAGGCCTCCCTGGGCGAAAGCATCAACCGCGCGACGGACAGCACCTCCACGACCAGCTCCTCGGGCGGCACCGACCTTTCCGCGCAGATCGCCGCGCTGTTCGACTCGTTCCAGAGCCTGGCCGCCAGCCCGACCGACGTGGGCGAACGCCAGACGCTCCTCCAGAACGCCTCGATCCTCACCGACAACTTCCGGCAGATTGACACCAACCTCAACCAGGTGCAGGCCGACCTGAATGCCCAGGCGCAGAGCGACACCGACACGGTCAACACCCTCCTTACCACGATCGCGTCGCTCAACGGCCAGATCGCCCGCTTCGAGGGCAACAATCCCGGGTCGGCCGTCGACCTGCGTGACCAGCGCCAGCAGGCGATCGAACAGCTGGCGGCGAAGATGTCCTTCGACACCCAGGTGGCGACCGGGGCCAACGGGCAGATCCAGGTCGTCGCCAAGGACGCCAGCGGGGCCGATGTCGTCCTGGTCGACAACAACACGGTGGTCAACCCGGTGGTGTTTGACGGGACCAATCTCACCGCCGGCGGCACCACCCTCGCCCTGACCGGCGGGGCCATCAAGGGCGCCATCGACGCCCGGGACGGCGCCGTGCAGGACCTGCGCGACAGCCTCGACGCCCTGGCCAGCCAGATCGTGACCTCGGTGAACGCCGCCTACAACCCCACCGGGTCGACCGGCGATTTCTTTGACGCCAGCGGCACGACCGCCGGTACCATCGCCCTGGATCCGACGTTGACCGCCACCAACCTGAAGGCGAGCGACGGCGGCTCGGCCGGCGACAACACGGTGGCCCTGGCCGTCGCCGCGCTGGCCAGCCAGACGTTCTCGACCGCCGGCGGCGACGCCATCGACGGCACGTTCACCCAGTTCTACTCCGGGACTGTGAGCAATTTCGGCCAGGTGCTGGCCGGTATCAACACCCGGGTCGAGAACCAGACCGCGGTGCAAAGCCTGGTCCAGAGCCAGCGCGACAGCATCAGCGGCGTGAACCTCGACGAGGAAACCACCAACCTGATGATGTATCAGCGGTCCTTCCAAGCCTCCTCCCGCTTCGTCAACGTGATCGACGGCCTCCTTGACCTGGTCGTCAACAAGCTCGGCGTCTCCTGACCCCTTCCGCCATGCGCATCGCCACCAGCACCGCCTC